>JBOIAH010000266.1:0-3572 GCA_050739055.1 Steroidobacteraceae bacterium
GGGGAAGGCGTTCGGCCTCACTCCCGCCGACAGCGCCCGCCTCGCCAGGGTCATGCAATGGTGGGACGGGAGCGCGGCGCTCGCGGAGCGGGTGCGCGAGGCGGGCTTCGACACGGACAGCCCGTGGTTCGCGCGTCTGCTGCCGCTCGCCGGCGAACTGGTGGCCTTTCCGGGTTTTCCGCGGCATCTGTCCCAGCACGTCGGCGGCTTCGTGATCTCCCAGGGGCTGCTCGAGGAGCTGGTTCCCATCGAGAACGCGGCCATGCCCGATCGCACCGTGGTGCAGTGGGACAAGGACGATCTGAACGACCTGGGCCTCTTGAAGGTGGATCTGCTGGCGCTCGGGATGCTGACGGCGCTGAAGCGCGCCTTTGCGCTGGTGAACGACTACCGCGGCACCCGGCACGCGCTCGGCGAGTTGCCGGCCGAGGACCCCAGGGTCTACGACATGGTCGGTCGCGCCGACACCATCGGCGTGTTCCAGATCGAGTCGCGGGCGCAGATGGCCATGCTGCCGCGCCTGAAGCCGCGCTGTTACTACGACCTGGTCATCGAAGTGGCGATCGTGCGCCCGGGTCCGATCCAGGGCGACATGGTGCATCCCTACCTGCGGCGCCGCTGCGGAGCGGAGCCGGTGGAGTATCCGGGCAAGGAGGTGCGCGAGGTGCTGCATCGCACCCTCGGCGTGCCGATCTTCCAGGAGCAGGTGATGCAGATCGCGATCGTGGCCGCGGGCTTCTCGCCCGGGGAGGCGGACGCGTTGCGCCGCGCGATGGGCGCATGGAAGAGGACCGGGGGGCTCGACCCGTTTCGCGAGCGGCTGCTCGAGGGGATGCGCGAGCGGTGCTACCCGGCGGAGTTCGCGCAGCGCATCTACCAGCAGATGCTCGGTTTCGGCGAATACGGTTTTCCGGAATGTGTGGTGGGTGAGACACGAGTGGTTGATGCAGATACCGGGCAGTGGGTGAGAGTCGACGAGATCGTATCCGGAGGTGCGCGCCCGAAAACGACGGTCGCTTGCGATGATGACCTGCGCTTGCGCAAGCGCTCGGTGGTCGCCGTGAAATCGAGCGGTGAGAAACCCGTGTGGCGCCTGCGAACGGCACTAGGTCACGAGATTGTCGCGACGGCGGAGCATCCCTTCATGACGTTGGGAGGCTGGCGCAAGCTTGGAGAGTTGTGCGTCGGCGCTTCCGTCGCGGCGGCGCGCTCGCTGCCGGTGTCCGGGCGGCGTCGCTGGCCACGTCATCGAATTCTGGTTCTCGCCGATTTGATCGCCGAAGGTAATGTGTGTCATCCGAGTACTTTTTACTTCTATACCATCGAGCCGTGGCACTGTGATGAATTCGTCAGGGCGGTCGAGCACTTTCCCAATACCCGTGCGGTCGTGGAGCGTCATCGAAGCTGCTTTTCGGTACGGGTCCGGCGGATTGATCGCCGCCGTCCGCCCCGAGCGGTTACCTGGCTCAAGAAGCTGGGCATCTGGGGCTGTGGTGCGCGCGCAAAGTACCTGCCGCCGAGCGTCTTTGAATTGCGCAACAGTGATATCGCGTTATTGCTTGCCCGACTTTGGGAAGGCGATGGCGGCCTTTCGCCTAAAGCTGGACATGCTTCGTACTATACGGCTTCGCCGCGTCTCAGTTTCGAGGTTCAACATCTGCTGCTGCGGCTCGGTATCGTTGCGCGTCGTTACCGGCGGGTGCGCCTCTACAAGGGTCGCGAGATCGAGCACAGCGTCGTGACGGTGACAGGCAAAGAGCCGTTACGCCTGTTTTGGCGGCAAATCGGCCGTCGGTTTCTCGATCCGGAAAAACGCCGGCGCTCCAGGGTCCTGGCCACACGCCGCAACGGCCGCATGTCGCGCGATGTCATTCCCACCGAAGTTCGAGCGCTTATTCGGCGGGAGCGGAACGCTCTGGGAATAACCTGGAGGGAAATTGGCAGGCTATCCGGCCTCGGAATGCGCGAGATTTGTGCGCGCAGCAACAGCAAAGCCAAAGGTGGGTTCCGGCGCTACGTGATCGCTCGCCTGGCGAGTGTACTGCGTTCCAGGGAGCTTGCACGGCTCGCGAGCTCCGATATCTACTGGGATAAGATCCTGGCGATTGAGCCGCTCGGCAGGCAGCCGACTTACGACCTGCAGATCGAGGGCAATCACAACTTCCTGGCCAACAATCTGGTCGTTCACAATTCGCACGCGGCCAGCTTCGCGCTGCTGGTATATGACTCGGCATGGCTCAAGTGCTACGAGCCCGCCGCCTTCACCTGCGCGCTGCTCAACAGCCAGCCCATGGGGTTTTATGCACCGGCGCAACTGGTGCGCGATGCGCGCGCGCACGGCGTCGAGGTGCGTGCCGTGGATGCCTGCGCATCCCTCTGGGACTCGAGGCTCGAACGCGGCGCGGATGGCGAGCCCGCGCTGCGCTTAGGAATGCGGCTGGTGAAGTCCTTGTCGCAGGCCGGGGCGACCCGCCTCATCGGCGCGCGCGCCGTACGGCCGTTCGCGAGCGTGCGGGATCTGGCGGCGCGTGCCGCGCTCGATCGCGGGGATCTCGAGGCGCTCGCCGCGGCCGGAGCGTTCGCCTCCCTGAGCGGCAACCGGCATGTGGCGTTCTGGGAAGTGTCGGGCACGGAGCGACCCGTACCGCTCAGCGTCGCGGCCGGGCTCGGTGCGGATTGCGAGGAGGGCCGGCCGCTGCTCACCCGGCCCACCGAAGGCGAGCAGATCGCCGCGGACTACGCTTCCCTCGGGCTGACCCTGGGCAGACATCCGCTCGCGCTGCTGCGCGAGCGGTTGCGGGCGGCCTCACTCCTGCCTGCGTCCGGGCTCGCGCAGGTGGCCCACGGCGCAGCGGTGCGCACCGCCGGCATCGTGCTCATGCGCCAGCGTCCGTCCACCGCGCGCGGCGTCACTTTCGTCACGCTCGAGGACGAGAGCGGCCAGGTGAACGTCATCGTGTGGGAGCGCGTCGGGCGCGCGCAGCGCCGCGCACTCATCGAGTCGCGCCTCCTCGAGGTGCACGGCGAGCTGCAGCGGCAGGACGGCGTCACGCACCTCATCGCGCGCCGTCTGATCGACCGCTCGGCGCTGCTCGGGGAACTGCTGACCCGCTCGCGGGATTTTCACTGAGCGGCGCGCGCGCCACCCGCGGCGCGCTTGTGTTCAGCAGCGCCGGTGCCAAGCGCGCTAAGCGGCGTGCGACATAACTGCGCAGTGCGGACATAAACGCCGAGGCCCGCGGACATAACTTCGAGGCGCGCCAATGTTGCGACGCGGGTCGCATTTCCGGCGGACCTGGTCCCTGTTTTGCGACAGCCGTTTGCAGTAAAAAAGAGCGCGTGTAGAGGGGATTGTCCCCACGCGAACAATGCAACGGGAGCCGCATCGATGAAGGTTCAATCGAAGCGCCGGCTGTTTGCCGCCGGTTTCCTCAGTGTCCTCGTCATCCTGTTGTTGGTTTGTAGGCGTGACGGCGCACCTGCGCCGGGCAGCGCGCCGCTGCTGCTGCACGCACAGCCGGCGCCGCTCAGCGCGGCGCGGACGGTCGCGCCGACGCCGCCCGCGCCACAGC
>JBOIAH010000267.1:0-1288 GCA_050739055.1 Steroidobacteraceae bacterium
GAAGTCCTTCTTGAGCGCGTTGTCCACCGTCCTGAGGTCGGAGATCTCGGTCCCACCCTTGACGCCGAGGTAACCATCCGCGTGCAGCTCGATGTCGAGCCGGGCGCCCAGTTCGCCCGTGACGAGCGTCATCGAGGTGTAGTGCGCGATGACGGGTTGCAGCGCCGCAAGCCCCAACCGCTGCGCCTCGATATGCGCGCTCACACTGCCGGCCCGGGGAGTTACCCTGGCCCGGACGGTGAGCTTGCCGGAAGTATTGACGGTCGAGTTGAGCGTGACGTCCAGCGTGTCGTCGGGCGAGGTGTTGAAACCGGCGACGTGCAGGTTGAGCGGACTCAGCTGCAGCAGCGCCGCGGGCTTGAACTGCCGATCCTCGGCCGACACTTTGAATCCCTCGACCGAGATGTCGGGCGCCGACACCGTCCAAGGCGGCTGGGCGCCGGTGCCTGCACCCGCCGTGCTGCTGCCACCCGCCGTGCCTGCATCCGTCCCCGCCGCCGGCGCGGGCCCGGCCAGATCGAGGAGATTCAACCGACCCTGCTCGCTCAAGCTCGCCTTGATGTCACCTCCCGCTAGCTGAACCCGGGCGACGTCGACGCGGCGCCGCGTGAGATCCAGCTGCGTGTCGTCGACTTCGATGCGCGCGACGGCAATGGAGTCGTCGGCGGCGCCCGGGGCTTGAGTCCCAGGTTGGTGACGGTCGTGCTGCCGACTTTGACCTTGAGGCCGATAGCGGCACCCGAGGTGAGGTCGTAACCGCCCTTGATGGCGATGACGCCGGAATCGATCTCGAACGGCAGGCTGGCACGCAGGTAGTTCCATAACGTGCGCGCCCTGAGATCCGCGATCTCGAACACCCCATGCGATGCGAGCGGCTCGAGCTGCACCGTGCCGCTCCAGATGAGCCGCTCGCCCTGCGGCGACGCCGCGTTCAAGGCATAGGCGTTGCCGGTGGCAGCGGTGGTGCTGAAGTCGCGCAGCTCGAAGGCGATCGGCTTGAAGTCGGCGCGAAACGCGGTCGCGCGCGTCCGGTCCTCGAACGTGCTGCTGCCGTCGATCACCGCGAGGCGCGTGATGTACAGCCGCAGGGGCGCGGGTTTTTTCGGCGCGCTCGCCGGCGCCGGCGCAAATCCCTTGCCGAGGTCGGCGAGGTTCAGCGCGCCATTCGGACGCAGCACCGCGCGCACGTACGGCTGCTCGATCAGGATCTCGCTGAAGCTGGGCGCCAGCCGCCACACGCTCGCCAGCTGCAGACCGACGTGCAGCCGCCCGAACGCCAGCATCGGCT
>JBOIAH010000268.1:0-3106 GCA_050739055.1 Steroidobacteraceae bacterium
GATAATGCGCGTGCGCGTGCAGGTAGCGCACGGTGAGGTAGTCGCGCCACACCGCGGGCGGGGTCGCGGCGAACACGGCGGCGAGCTTCGGGAAGGCGGATTTTTCCGCCACATCGATCGTCCGCTCACCGCCCCTCGCCTGGCGCGAGATCCCGGCGGCGGTGAGGTACGCGCTCCACGGAAACTGCGGCGCGAACTCTCCGAGTGCCGTCACGCTCATCGGGTTGTAAGTCTTGTCCGCCTCGCGGCGATCCTCGGCCGGCCAGTGCGCATCGGCCAGGCGTGCCTCGAGCTCATAGACGGCCGTGGCGCGGGCGCGGTCGGTAATCCCGGCAAAGACGAGCATGTCGGCGAGGTACTTCCTGTACGCCTCGCGGGTCGCCGCGAGCTCCTTGTCATCGCGCAGGTAGTAGTCGCGATCGGGCATGCCGAGGCCGGACTGCGTGAGGCGCACCACGTAGGCGTCGGGGTGCTTCTCATCGATCGTGATCTCGTCGTTGAAGGGCCCGTCGACCTGGTTGACGGGCGTTCCCATGAAGGCGGCGACGTCCGCCGGCGTTTGCAGCGCCGCGATGCGCGCCAGATCCGCCTTGACCGGCATGAGGCCCGCGGCCTCGATCGCCGCGGTGTCCTCGAAGGCGTTGTACAGGTCGCGCAGCTTGCGCTCCTCGGCGCTGAGGGAGCCGTCCGGCGCGCTCCTCAGGGTCGCGATGATCGCCTTGAGTTTCGCCTCGTTGCCCTTGTCGAGCTCGAGATTGACCCCCGCCACCTGGCGGTCGGGGGGAATGACCGCCGTCTTCAGCCACCCGCCGTTGGTGTAGCGGAAGAAGTCCGCGCCGGGGGCCACTGCCGGGTCCAGGTACTCGAGCGTGACGCCCCAGGGTCCGAACGCCGCCCGCGCCGTGGCGAAGGCAACCGCGATCATGCCGGCGCACAGCGCCGCGGCTGTCCAGGTTTTCATCGGCGGATCTTGAACCAAGCACGCGGCGTGCGCCATTCGCGGTGCGGCCGGGCGTGCGATCCGTGCGGCGCGCTCATCTGCCGGGCCTTGCCGCGCCGCAAATGCTGCGGCATGCGCGGTCCGGCCCCCGGCCGGCACGGGCCGCCGCTGTGGCGCTGGCGGAGAAGTCCATGCCGCAAATCGATCAGTCCCCGCGCCGGGGGGGACCATAATGGGCGCTTGGGCCCGCGGTGAGCCCGCGCCTTCAGGAATTGATATGGACCAGCAGCCCGAGCCAAGCCCGCCGGCGCGATCGCGCCGTCCCAGCGGCCGTGACGCGAAGATCGCGGCGCGCACCGCGCGCAGCCATGCGTTCGTTCCCTACATCACCCGCAAGATCCCCTACTACGAGGTGCTCACGGCCGAGGGCCTGGAGCTGCTCGAGCACAATGCCGACACCATCCTGCAGGAGATCGGCATCGATTTTCGCGAGGATGCGGAGTCGCTGAAGATCTTCAAGGACGCGGGCGCGGATGTGCAGGGCGAGCGCGTGCGCTTCCCGCGCGGCATGTGCCGCGCGCTCGTGCGCCGTTCGGCGCCCAGGGAATTCACCCAGTACGCGCGCAACCCCGCTCACAACGTGGCGATCGGGGGCAACCGCACGGTGTTTGCGCCCGCCTACGGCTCGCCGTTCGTGCGCTCGCTCGATGAGGGCCGGCGCTACGCGCGGATCGAGGACTTCCGCAATTTCGTGAAGCTCGCCTACATGGCGACCTCACTGCATCACTCCGGCGGCACCATCTGCGAGCCGGTCGACCTGCCGGTCAACAAGCGGCATCTCGATATGGTGTACAGCCACATGAAGTACAGCGACAAGCCGTACATGGGCTCGGTCACCCACCCCGACCGCGCGCACGACACCGTGGAGCTCACCCGGATACTGTTCGGCGACAACTTCACCGATCCCGCGACCGGCAAGCCCCGTACCTGCATCACGAGCCTCATCAACGCCAACTCCCCGCTCACCTGGGATGCGACTATGCTCGGGGCGCTTAAGACCTACGCGCGCGCCAACCAGGCGACCATCGTCACCCCGTTCATTCTCGCCGGGGCTATGTCCCCCGTGACGGTCGCGGGCACCGTTGCGCAGACGCTCGCCGAGGCGCTGGCCGGCATGGCGCTCGCGCAGCTGGTGAATCCCGGCGCCCCGGTGATACTCGGCAGCTTCGCATCATCGCTCTCGATGCAGTCGGGCGCGCCGACTTTCGGCACACCCGAGCCGGCGCTGGTGCTGTATGTCATGGCCGCGCTCGCGCGACGGCTGGAAGTGCCGTTCCGCTCCGGCGGCGCACTGTGTGCGTCGAAGATCCCCGACGCGCAAGCGGCCTACGAGTCCGCCAACACGCTGGTCCCGACCTGTCTCGCCGGGGTGAACTTCGTGTTGCACACGGCCGGCTGGCTCGAGGGCGGCTTGTCCATGGGGTACGAGAAGTTCGTCATGGACACCGACCAGGCGGGCATGATGCACACCCTGCTCGCGGGCGTGGACCTCTCGGAGAACGGCCAGGCGCTGGATGCCATCCGCGAAGTCGGTCCGGGGAAGCACTTCCTCGGCTGCGCGCACACCCAGGCGAACTTCCAGACGGCGTTCTACCGCTCGCCGCTCGCGGACAACAACAGCGTGGAGCAGTGGCAGGCGGAAGGCGCGAAGGACATGGCGCAGCGCGCCAACGCGCTGTGGAAGAAGCAGCTCGCCGAGTACCAAGCGCCGCCGCTGGATCCCGCGGTGGACGAAGCGCTGCTCGAGTACATGGCCAGGCGCAAAGCCTCGTTTCCGGACTCGAACGTCTGACGAATGAAGCGCCTCCGGGCCCGGCTTGCGGCACTGGCTCTGGCGGGGGCCGCTGCGCTTGCCGGCGGGCAGCCGTCACCCGCCCCTCGCCCGGCCGGGGAGCGGCCGCGGACCGAAGATGCGGCCTACGTACACTGGCTCGAGCAGCGCTCGATGCTGCACCAGGCGCAGCTCCTGGCGCGGCGGTACTCGGGGCACTCCATCCAGTGGCAGCATCCCTACGGCATCCCCGAGCCGCAGCTCGCGGTGGCGCGCGCCTCGGTCTGGTTCACGGCCTATCCCGCCTCGACCATTCCTGCCTCGCCCGGTGAGTC
>JBOIAH010000269.1:0-2172 GCA_050739055.1 Steroidobacteraceae bacterium
GTTGCCGGGCGCGCGTGAGGCGTTGCTCGAGCTGCGGCGCGCGCCGCCGGCGAGCCTCCCGGCCGAGGACGCGGCCGCGGTCGCAGCGCTCGCCCGAGTGCTGGCTCGCGCGGCGGTCGAGCTGCACGCCGAGTTTGCGCGGGCGCAGCGCGTCGATCACCCGTATGTGGCGGGCGCGGCACGTCAGTCCTTGAGCGAGGACGGTGCGCCGACCGACCTCGCGCTGCGAACCGGGCTCGCGCTCCGGCACATCCTGGTCGATGAGTTCCAGGACACCTCGCTCGCGCAGCTGCAGCTTCTGGAAGCGCTGACGATCGGCTGGGAAGAAGGCGACGGGCGGACGCTCTTCGTGGTCGGCGATCCCATGCAGTCGATCTACCGCTTTCGTGACGCGGAGGTCGAGCTGTTCCTGCGGGCGCGCACCGCGGGGATCGGGACAGTGCGCCTGAAGACGCTGCGGCTGACCCGCAATTTCCGCTCCACGGACGCGCTGGTCGACTTCGTGAACGAGGTGTTCGCGCGCGTGCTGCCGGAAAGGGACGAGCTGCGCAGCGGTGCGGTGAGCTACCGCGAGAGCATCGGCGCGCGTGCCGATGCGCCCGGCGCGCCCGTCGCCATCCCGGCGCTGTCGCTCAAGCTCTTTCCCGCCGATCCGGCCGCCGAGGCGCGCGCCATCGCGGCACACGTCGCGCGGCTGCGGCGCACCGACCCGGACGGGTCGGTCGCGGTGCTGGTGGCGGCGCACCTGCACGCCGTGCCGGTGATCGACGCACTCGAGGCGCATGGGGTGGCGACGCTCGGGGTCGATCTCGTGCCGCTCGCCGAGCGCATGATCGTGCGCGATCTCGCGCAGCTGACGCGTGCGCTGCACGACCTCGCCGACCGCGCGGCGTGGCTGGCGGTGCTGCGGGCACCCTGGTGCGGCGCCCGGCTCACGACCCTGACGGCGCTCTCGGAGCTGAACGACCCGGAGTTGATCATCGAGGCGCTCGCCAACCCGCGGCGCCTCGCAGAGTGCGACCCGGCCGAGCGGGCGCGTCTCGCGCGAGTCCGCGGGGTACTCGAGGCGGCGCTGGGGCGGCGGGGTACGGCCCCCGTGGCCGAGTGGCTCGAGGCGACGTGGCTGCGTCTCGGAGCCTCGGATGCCTATCCGGCCGCGGATCTTCCCGATGCGCGTGCCTTTTTTGCGGCGCTCGCCGGGCGCACGTCCGCCTTCGAATGGGCCGGAGCCGAGGATCTCGGAGCGCTGCTCGAGGGTCTCTACAGCGCTTCGGGGCGCGCCGGCAAGCCGGTCGAGGTGATGACCATCCACCGCGCCAAGGGACTGGAATTCGATCACGTCATCGTGCCGGCGCTGGAGCGACCCAGGCGCGAGGGCGAGCGGCGGCTGCTGCGCTGGATCGACCTGCCGAGTGCGACGCGCGGGAGCGACAGCGAGCTGCTGATCGCCCCCGCCCCGGCGGTGGGCGGGACAGAGGAGAATCAGCTCGACGCCTACATCAAGGATCTGCTCCGCGAGCGCGACAGCAACGAACGTCGCCGGCTCCTGTACGTGGCCGCCACGCGCGCCCGGCGCTCGCTGTGGCTGTCGGCTTGCCCGGCGCTCGCCGCCGACGGCGGACCGCGCTTCGCCCCGAGATGCCCGCTTGCGCTCCTGTGGCCGGCGCTCGGCCCTCGCTTCGAGCGCCTCGAGTCGACCGCACCGCCGGCGCGGCCGGCACCGGCGGGCCCGCTGGTCCGCCTCGCCCCGGACTGGCGGCCGGCGGATCCGCCGCCGGGTGTGCGCCTCGAGCACCTCCCGCCGGCCTATCTCGCCACCGAGCCTCCGGAGTTCAGCTGGGTGCGCGCGACGCAGCGGCACATCGGCACCGTGGTGCACGCCTGGCTCATGCGCCTCACGCAGCAGCCGCAGCTGCCTGCGCCCGAAGCGATCATGGCGCAGCGCACGGCAGCTCTGGCGCAGCTCGGGCGGCTCGGGGTGCCGCCCGGTGAGCAGCCGCGCGCGCTTGAGCGCGTGCTGGCGGCGATGCGGCACACGCTCGCCGACGAGCGTGGCCGCTGGATCCTGAGCGCTGCGCACCGCGACGCCCGCAGCGAATGGGAGCTCACCGGTGTCAGCGGCGGGCGGCTGCGCAATGTCAAGATCGATCGCAGCTTCGTGGACGGCGAGGG
>JBOIAH010000270.1:0-2982 GCA_050739055.1 Steroidobacteraceae bacterium
ACCAGGATCAGCAGGCTGACGACCGCCGCAAGGACCGGCCGCTCGATGAACAGATCGGTGAACTTCATCGCGCGCCTCTCTCTAATGCTCCTGCGGGGTCGGGTTCGCGGCGTCGCTCGGCTCGGCCGCGGTACTGATATCGAGGGGCGTGCCGTTCTTGAGCTTGAGCTGTCCGCTCGTGACCACCTCGTCCCCTTCCTTGATGCCCTTCACGATGGCGACCTGGTCGCCGCGCGTGGGGCCGGTGGTCACGAAGGTCTGCTGCGCCGTGCGCTTGCCGCTCGCGTCCTTGACCGCGAGGAACACGGTCGAGCCGTAGGGGTTGTAGGTGATCGCGGTCTGCGGCAGGGTGAGGTGCCGCTGCACGCTGCCGGCGAGCACTGCGACACGCACGAACATGCCGGGCAACAGGAGGCGGTCCGGATTGGGGACGGTCACCTCGGCCTGGAAGTTGCGGCTCGCGGTATCGACGAGGGGGTCGATGGCCGTGATCTTTCCGCTGAAGGTCCGGCCGGGCAGGGCGTCCAGCGTCAGGCGCGCCGTGAGCCCGGTATGCACCTGCGAGAGCTGCTCCTGCGGCAGGCGGAAGTCGGCGTACACCGGATCGAGTTCCTGCAGCGTCACGACCTTGTCCCCGGTATTGAGGTACTGCCCGGGGTTGACCGTGGTGATGCCGAGCCGCCCGTCGAACGGCGCGCGCAGGATCTTCTTCTGCACGAGGGCGGCCTGGGCGGCGGCCTGTGCCCGCTTGGCCCTGAGGTCTGCAGCATCCGCGTCGAGCTGCGCCTGGCTGATCGCCTGCGCGTCGAACTGTACCTTGTCGCGCGCGTACACGGTGGCGGCCAGATCGGCGGCCGCTTCGAGCGCGTGCTGCGTGGCGACGTCCGCATCCGCATTCAGGCGCACCAGCACCTGGCCGCGCCTCGCGTCCTCGCCGGAGTGAAAGTCGACGCTGCGCACCAGTCCGGTGACCTCGGTGGTGATCTGCACCCCGCGCACGGCGCGCACGCTGCCGACGGCGGTGACTTCCGGCTGCCAGTCGGAGTACGCGGCGGCCATGGTGGTGACCGTCTGCGGGGGCTGGGAGTTGTGCGCCATGGCCTGCTTGATGAAATGGCCCACCAGCAGGTGCCAGCCGATCAGCAGCCCGAGCATCGCGCCCACGACCACTACCACGATAATCAAGCGTCGCTTCATGAGGCCGTTCACTGCCGACTCTCCTTCCCGTTGTTCTGCCGGTTCCACCATCCGCCGCCGAGCGCCTGGAACAGCGCCGCGGTATCGGCATAGCGCGCACTTTCAGCCTGCACCCGGCTCTCGCGCGCCTCGAGGTAGGTCCGCTCGGCGTTGAGCAGCGCGAGGTAGCTCACGCCCCCCACCTTGTATTGAATCCTGGTCAGTTTGAGGGTGTCCTGCGCGTCGGTCTCGGTGATGGTGTCCGCCTGCAGCGTGCGGGCGTCCGCCTCCAGCGCCCGCAGCGTGTCCGCGACGTCCTGCAGCGCGGACAGCACCGCCTGGCGGTATACGGCCGTGGCGCGCTCGAGATCGGCACGCGCAGCGCGCTTCAGTCCCCGCAGCTCGCCGCCGCGGAACAGCGGCTGCAGCAGCGAACCGCCGATATTCCAGGCGCCCGAGCCCGACTTGAACAGGTCGCTCGCGGCCACCGTCTCCGAGCCGATCGAGCCGGTGAGATTCAGCTGCGGATAGAGGTTGGCGGTCGCCACCCCGAGCTGCGCGGTCGACTGGTGCAGCAGGGCCTCCGCGGCCTGCACGTCGGGGCGCTGCCGCACGAGCTTGGCGGGCACGGTCAGCGGCAGCTCCGCCGGCAGCGTCAGCTGATCGAGCGTGAAGTCGGGCACCTGCGGGTCGTCGGGCGTGCGGCCGGCGAGCACCGCGAGGCGATGCTGCGCCTGGGCGAGCTGTTTCTCGAGCCCGGGCAGGAGCGCCTCGTTCTGCGCCACCTGGGTCTGTTGCGCGAGCACGTCGGAGCGCGAGGCGCCGCCGGCGTCGAACTGGCGCTGCACGACCTTCAACTGGTCGCGCTCGCTCGCGACGATCTCGGTGAGCGCTGCGATCTGCGCGTGCAGCGAGGCGATGTTGACGGCCGTCGTGACGACGTTGCCGGCGAGCGTCAGGTCGGCCGCCTCGAGCTCCCAGCGCTGGAAGTCCGTCTGGGCGCGCAGCCCCTCGAGCTGGCGGCGCGAAGCGCCGAACAGATCGAAGCGGTAGGTCACGTCGACCGAGGCGTCGAACAGGTTGAACATGATCGCCGATGCACCCGGTGCGCCGAATGCGGCGCCCGGCTGGCGCTCCCGGGTGGCGCTCGCGTGCGCATCGACGGCGGGAAGCAGCAACCCGCCGCGCTGCGCCTGATAGGTTTCCGCCGCGGTCGAGAGCGTCGCCCGGGCCGCCTGCACGGTCGGATTGTCCGCGAGCGCCTGGCGCATCAGCTCATCGAGCGCGTGCGAATGAAACAGCGTCCACCAGTCCGCGGGGATGTCGCGCTCGGCGCTGAAGGTCTGCGCAACGCCGCTCGCGCCCGGCGCGGACACCGTGCCTTGGGGTTCGGGCGCGCGCGTGTAGTGCGACGTGGCGGGCGGCGCCGGCGCATGGAAGTCCGGCCCCACCGCGCAGGCCGACAGCGCGGCGGCGGCCAGCAGGCAGAAGCACAGCCTCGGTGCGTTCGCTGTCATGACGTTCTCCCGTACTGCTCGACGGCCCGCAGCAGTGCCTTCACCAGCCGCGAACGTTCATCGGCCGTGTATGGAGAAATGCGCAGCAGCTCACCGAGCAGCAGGCCGTCGACCGCCAGCAGCACGAGTGCGGCGCGCGCGAAACCGCCCGGGAGCCTGGCGAGCCCGTCGACGAGCTCGCGGTAACCCGCGCGGCAGCGAGCCATGAGCGCCGGATTGTCGGCGGACGCGGCGATCAGCGCCGCGCCCGCGGCACGGCGCCGGGGACGCTGTTCGAGCAGGACCCGCA
>JBOIAH010000271.1:0-1484 GCA_050739055.1 Steroidobacteraceae bacterium
CGCCGAGAGTCCGGCGGGCAGCAGCGCCGCGGTGAGTGCCGCGCACGCCGCCGCGCGCGCCCAGCCGCCGTGAGCCGCGCCGGCTCGTGCGTCATTTATCATTTGTCGCGCTCGTCGCAATGAAAGAGGTGCAGCATCCGGTGCATTAGCGGGGCGAGGATGATGGTCGCGGTGACGATGAATACCAGTCCCGCGTACAGCGCATAAAAGCCGGCGAACAGCTTTCCCGCGCTGGTCACCGGATTGTTCACCGGCCCCATGCCGCCGAGCAGCATCGCGGCGTTGAGGAACGCATCGCGCCACGCGAGATGCTCGTAGTGCCGGTAGCCGGCCATACCGAGCCACAGCGATGCGGCCAGCAGCAGCACGGCGAGCGCGCAGTGGCGCAGCAGCCGCAGCAGGAACAGCCGGCGGGACAGCGGCGCGGTGCGGCGGTGTTCGTACATGCAGCGCAAGTCTCTGGCGCTTACGCGAGGCGCGTGAAGCCGTCGGGGCTCCAGTCCTCACTTCCGACGCCGTGGTGCACGAAGAACCGGCCCTCGGGATCGTAGCGGTCCTTGATGGCGCGCAGGCGCCGGTAGTTCGGTCCCCAGAAGGCCTGCTGCCAGTTCTGGTTGAAGTAGTTGCTCTCCGAGACATAGGAGCCGGCGCCGGGTGCCAGCTTGCGCACTGCGGCGGTCGCCAGGTCGATCGCGCGCGCGTCCGCGTGAGCGGCGGTGAGATCCATCGGCGGGCGCGCCTGTCCCGCGTACGCGGGCCCCTCTCCGCCGGCAATGATCGCGAGGGCGAAGGCGGCGGTAACGCCGGGGTTCATCGCCGTGTCGCGCGCCGCGGCGAGCGCCGCGGCCGGCGCGCCCGCGAGCCCCTTGTTGAAATGCAGTCCGACGCTCTGGTGGCGGCTGGCGGCGAACAGCGCTTCGGTGAGGCGCGATCGCTCGTGCTCGTGCAGCAGCGTCGCGGGCAACCACAGTGAATCGTAGGCATGCAGAAAGGCGCCCACCTGCCCCTGATCGCCTTCCCACCAGCCGTGATCCGCGGCGGCGCCGGGGCGCGCGTCGGCAATCATCGAAGGGTTACCCGCGACATCCCACCAGTGGCGCGCCGCCGTTGCGCCCGCGCCCAGCTCGTCCGTGACGGTGAATTCAGTCGGCGCGCTCCTGATCCACTCGAAGAACGGCTGCCACACCTGGCGCGCCCGGGGTTTGTCGAGCCCCTGGCACACCATGGAGAGCTTCAGCGTGTTATCCGGCTGGATTGCAACCTGCTCGCCCCACTGCGGATTGAACAGGCTCGCGGCATAGAACTCGAAGAATCGGGCGATGAGGGTGCGGAAGGCAGCGTCGGAGCGCGCCTTGATCTTGCCCCACGCCGAGCCGAAAAAAGCCGGCAGCTCGTGGGTGCGCAGCGTGAGGCGCGTGACCACGCCCCAGCTGCCGCCGCCGCCGCCCTTGATGGCCCAGAACAGGTCCGGGTGCGTGCAGGCG
>JBOIAH010000272.1:0-5353 GCA_050739055.1 Steroidobacteraceae bacterium
TGATGGGCGTGTGAGTGTGCGCCCGAGGCGCTGCGAGCAGGCCTTCGACCCCGATCAACTCTTGCGGGCCCCCGGTCCGGCCGGCGTTCTCGCAACCGCGGCAGGTGGCGTCGCAGTCGCGGGCTTGTTGTGAGTCACCGGCGCCTGCGGCGGCAGCACTTCAACCGACAGCGTGAAGGTGCGCTTCTCGGTGCTCTGCAGGGCGCCCACGCTCACCACCTGGCGCGTCACTTCCTCGCCGCGATCGTTGCGGACCGCGATCACCACGAAGTATTCCCACGGATCCCCGAGAGGCGGGTGCGTGATCACCCCCTCCACGCGCAGCGCCGACTGGGCCGCCACCTGGCGCTTCGCCGCCTCCTGGTCGAAGCGCAGGTGGTGCAGGCAGCCCGGGCAGATGCTCAGGCTCTCGAGGATGGTCGCCTTGCAGTGCGGGCAGGTGCGCGTCTTGCCCGACGTGACCGGGCGAGAAGCGACGCTCATGCGTTGCCGAAGCCCTTGGTGTCACTCTTGGCGCGGCCTTCGCCCTCGTACCCGAACTCCACCTGGCCCCGCATGCGCGAACCCGCCGCCACGGTGAGCGATCCGGCCTTGACGTCGCCATTGATCACGCCGGTCTCGAGCAGCTCGACCCGCTTGGCGTTCTCGATGTTGCCGATCAGCTCGCCGCCGACGGTGACGACCGTTGCCTTGACGTGCCCCTCGAGGCGCGCGCCGGAATCGAGGGCCACGTTGCCGTCGACCTGCACGTCGCCCTTGAAGCGGCCCGCGATCCGTACATGGCCCGCCCCGACGATCTTGCCCTCGATGGTGAGATCGGAGGAGAGGAAGGATTCCTTCATCTCCTGGCGCTGTGCCGGCCGGCGAGGCATGTCCGGGCTGAGCGGCGCCACGTTGGTCTTCTCCGGCTCCCGGTGCGGCGGTGGGCTCCCGAGCCCCGGTGAGTTCGCCGCCGGAGCGGTCCCGGTATTCGAGTCTTTCCAAAGCGCCATGAGGTAGTCCCTGTAGGTGATTGAACGGTGGAAGTTACCCGCCCGTCCGCCGTGCGACCAGTGTCTCCACGTGCAGACACGGTGCGGTCAAGGTACAGTTTGCGCCCGCCGGACCGACAGGGCCGTAAGGGTACTCCCGTGCCTGGTCCGTGAGTATGTCGAGGCTCTCACTTGCGAGTCCGCGATAAGCTGCCCAAGCCAAGGAGTGCTGAGCCCTGAGCCCCAAGACCGTCCACCTGATCGCCGCCGCCCGCCCGAACTTCATGAAGGTGGCGCCGCTCTACCACGCCCTGGCGCGCGAGAGCGGGTGCGCGCCCTCCATCGTGCACACCGGGCAGCACTACGACGCGAACATGTCGGACGCGTTCTTCCGCGATCTGCGCCTGCCGGAGCCTGCCCATCACCTCGAGATCGGCAGCGGCACCCACGCCGAGCAGCTCGGGCGGACCATGATCGCCTACGAGGGGGTCTGCCAGCGCGAGCGTCCGGATGCGATCGTGGTCGTGGGCGACGTCAATGCCACCGCCGCCTGCGCCCTGGTGGGGGCGAAGCTGTGGATTCCGGTGGTGCACCTGGAGGCGGGGCTGCGCAGCCGCGACCGCCGCATGCCCGAGGAGATCAACCGCCTGGTCACCGATGCGATCGCGGACCTTTTGTGGACGCCGTCCGCGGACGCGGATGCGAACCTGCTCGCCGAAGGGATACCCCCGCAGAAGATCGACTGCATCGGCAACATCATGATCGATTCCTTCGAGATGCTGCGCACCCGGATCGAGGCGGCCGACGCGCGGGCGCGCCTCAAGGTCGAAGGCGCCCCCTATGCGGTGGTCACCCTGCATCGGCCTTCCAACGTCGACGAGCGCGACAAGCTCGCCGAGCTCGCCACCGCGCTCGTGCAACTCTCGGGCGAGCTCACCGTGGTGTTCGCGATTCACCCGCGCACGCGCAAACGTCTCGAGGACTTCGGGCTCCTCGACACCCTCACCGGCGCCCCCGCGATCCGCGTGACCGAGCCGCTGAGCTACGTCGAGTTCATGAATCTCGTCATCCGCTGCACCCTCGCCATCACCGACTCCGGCGGCGTGCAGGAGGAGACGACCTACCTCGGGATCCCGTGCGCAACGCTGCGCGAGAACACCGAGCGTCCCATCACCCTCACCGAGGGCACGAACCGCCTGCTCAGGCCCCAGGGGCTCCTCGCTGCGGCGCGCGAGGCGCTCGCGGGCCGCTGGCCCAAGGGCCGAAGACCTGAGCGCTGGGACGGGCATGCGGCACAGCGCGCGGCGCACAGCCTGCGCACGCGGATTTAGCAGGCGGCGCCAGCTTTAGTCCGGGCCGTGGTGGTCTTTGTCCTGGCGAGGACCGACAACCGCCTGGATAAAGCGTTGTGCCTCACGCAGCCGGCGGCCGAGATCTGAACGAGATGCGCGCGGATCGGCGGGCCCGGCGGTGATCCTCGTCCACACGTCCGTCTGGATCGACTACTTCAACGGTTACGGATCGGCCGAGGCTGACCTCCTCACGCTCTGCATCGCTGAGGCGCGCCCAGTCGTGCTTGCGGGTCTGGTGCTCACCGAGACTCTCCAGGGCGTGCGCGACCGCCAGCATGCCGAGCAGGTAAAGCGCGTGCTCTCGGCGTTCGAGCTGGCGCCCGAGCTCACCCGCTCGGATTATGAGGAGGCCGCTGCGATCTTTCATGCCTGTCGCGCTCGCAAAGCAACCCCGCGATCAGCTGCCAACTGTCTCATCGCGCAGCTGTGCCTGCGATACGATTACGAACTGCTGAGCCGCGACCGGGATTTCGAGGCGATCGGCCGATGCTTCCCACTCCGGCGCATCGAGCCCGGTCCCGGCGTGCAGGAGCAGGCGCGCCTCTACTACGCACCGGGCGCCGCCCTCACCCGTCGACGAGCCGCGGCACCTTAAGCGGTCTTCTCGCGTGTGGACGTGGCAGCCAGCGTCCCGATTGTGTCCTTGTAAAAAGTATTGATTGTTTCTAATGTGTCCTTAATATGAGGACACAACATGGGTGCTGTTGGTTCAGACCCAGGAGCAGGCGGTGGCTCTGAGGGGTAGTTCTTTCACTGCGGTGCCGGCGTACGAATGGATGCTGGGGGAACGCTAAGGCGCTGTGCCGAGAGATGACCTTCCGACGAGCCGGTCCTGTGCCTCTGGTGGCTGAGCCGTCACCCGGTCGGACGGCGGCCCCCCCGCCCCTCCCTCGTCGACGAGCCGCGGCACCTTAAGCGGTCTTCTCGCGTGTGGACGTGGCAGCCACCCCGGCGATGCCTCCTGCCGCAGAGGCCTGCGGAGCCTCGGCGCAGCCCATTGAGTTGCGAGAAATGACCATTTATGATTTAGAAATGGACATTTCAGTGACCCACTTCAAGGCGCGCTGCCTGGAGCTGATCCGCAGGGTTGAAAGGAGCGGTCAACCCGTGACCATCAAGCGCCGCGGCAGGACTGTGGCTCGTCTCGAGCCGGCCGGAAGCCGCGCAGGCGGACTGAAGCCCTGGGAACAGCTGCGCGCGCTCGGTGGCGCCGTGCATGCGGCGCCGGGCGAGTCGGTCCTCAAGGACGAGGATTTCGAGGCGCTGCGTTGAAGGTTCTGCTCGACACCCACATGTGGCTCTGGTGGCTGAGCCGTCACGCGGAGATGAGTGATCGAGAACGCAACGCGCTTGACCGCACCGCCGAAGCGCAGCAGTTGTTTCTGGCGGCGATCAGCCTGTGGGAAGCGCAGATGCTCCACAGCAAGAAGCGGATCCAACTGCCTGTGCCCTTCGCGGACTGGCTGCGCCGCGCCTGCGGTCCGGGTGTACTCCAGATCCTGCCGCTCGATGCGGAAGTCGTCATCGCGCTCGATTCACTGCCGCGCAACTTCCACGGCGATCCCGCAGATCGGCTGATCGCAGCCACTGCCCGGGCACACCGCTTGCCCCTTGCAACCCACGATGGTTACATCCGACGCTCGCGCGCAGTCAGACTCTGGAACGCAGGGGGGCGTGAGCGCGGCCGCCGCCGCGACGAGGTCTGATCACCCGGATCGAGGCGGACGACACGCGGGCGCGCCTGAAGCTCGAAGGCGCCCCTATGCGGTGGTCACCCTGCATCGGCCTTCCAACGTCGACGAGCGCGACAAGCTCGCCGAGCTGGCCGCCGCGCTCGTGCAGCTCTCGGGCGAGCTCACCGTGGTGTTCGCAATTCACCCTCGCACGCCGCGTGACCGAGCCGCTGAGCTACGTCGAGTTCATGAATCTCGTCATCCGCTGCACCCTCGCCATCACTGACTCCGGCGGCGTGCAGGAGGAGACGACCTACCTCGGGATCCCCTGCGCGACGCTGCGCGAGAACAGCGAGCGTCCGATCACCCTTACCGAGGGCACGAACCGCCTGCTCAAGTCAAGCCCCCCGGACTCCTCGCCGCGGCGCGTGAGGCGCTCGCGGGCCAGTGGCCGAAGGGCCGAAGACCTAAGCGCAGGGACGGGCATGCGGCGCAGCGCGCGGCGCAGCGTCTGCGCACCATATCAGTACTTGGGGCTCGGCGGTCCGGCAACGACCGCGAGCCCGATGGTTACGTCACGTTCTACACCTCCCATGATGGTGACCCATCGGACAATCTGACCAGGGAACGCGCCTGGGTGGAATTCCGCGCCCGCTTCCTGGCGGGGCAGCTCGAGAGCATCGTTCCCGTCGCCCAGAAAACGACCGACCGCACGTACTACGGTCTGGCGTCCTTCCGCTGGTTCAATCTTCCGCCGCGCTGGACTCGGGACGACGTCTGATCGGAGCCGGCCCGGCTCACCCGTCGAGGAGCCCCAGCAGTTCGGCGGTCTTCTCGCGCATGAGCGCTTCGCTGGCGCGCGCCTCGACGTTGAGGCGCACCAGCGGCTCGGTGTTCGAGCCGCGCAGGTTGAACCGCCACTCGGGAAATTCCATGGACAGCCCGTCGGTGAGATCGACCGAGCGGGCCTGCCGCTCGTAGTGCGCACGCACGCGCGCGAGGATCGATGCCGCATCCGTGGCGAGCCGCCGGTTGATCTCCCCGCTCGCCGGAAACAGGCGCATCCGCTCCCCGACCAGGGCCGAGAGCGGCGCGCGGCGCTCGCTCATCACCCCGAGCACCAGCAGCCAGGGGATCATGCCGCTGTCGCAGTAGGAGAACTTGCGGAAGTAGTGGTGGGCGCTCATCTCCCCGCCGTAGAGTGCGTCGACCTCGCGCATGCGTTGCTTGATGAAGGCGTGCCCGGACTTGCTGAGCACCGGTTCGCCGCCGAGGCGTTTGACGATCTCGAGCGTGTTCCACGTCAGACGCGGGTCGTGGACGATGCGTCCCCCGGAATGCCGGCGCAGGAATACCT
>JBOIAH010000273.1:0-1569 GCA_050739055.1 Steroidobacteraceae bacterium
CGTCAACACACTCACCGGGGTGCGGCTTGCGACGCAGCGCTTCACGGGCGCGGCGAGCGCGCTGCGCAACGCCGCGCATCGCGTGAGCGACGTGATCTACCAGAAGATCCTCGGCGTGCGTGGGGCGTTTGCCACCCGCATCGCCTACGTAGCCGTCGACGGAGCGCCGCCGGCGCGGCACTACCAACTGATCGTCGCGGATGCGGACGGGGAGAACGCGCACCTGATCCTCGAGTCGCGCTTGCCGATCATGTCACCGGCGTGGTCGCCCGACGGTCAGTGGCTCGCCTATGTGTCATTCGAGAGCAAGCTCTCGGGCGTGTACGTGCAGCTGGTGCGCACCGGGGAGCGGCGCCTGGTGTCGGCGCGCGCGGGCGTCAACGGGGCGCCCGCCTGGTCACCCGACGGAAAGAAGCTGGCGCTTACCCTCGGCGGCCGCAACGGCAATCCGGACATCTACATTCTCGATCTCGCGACCCAGGATCTGGCCCGCATCACCGACGACCCGGCGATCGATACCGAGCCGGAGTGGGCGCCGGACGGGCGCTCCTTGTATTTCACCTCCGACCGCGCCGGCTCCCCGCAGGTCTACCAGATCAACCCGCAGCCCGGCGCCCGGCCCCGGCGCATCACCTTTGAAGGCAACTACAATGCACGCCCGCGGATATCAGGTGACGGCACGCAGCTGGCGATGGTCACGCTCGACAATGGCAGTTACCGGATCGCCGTGCAGGATCTGCAGAGCGGGGCGGTGCGCGTCCTGTCGCATGGCCGGCTGGACGAATCGCCGAGCTTTGCGCCCAATGGCGCTACACTTATCTACTCGGAGCGCGAAGCTAACCGTGGGTCGCTCGCGACGGTGTCGGTGGACGGGCTCACGGGTCTGCGCCTGAAAGCGCAGCAGGGCGAGGTGTGCGAGCCGGCCTGGGGTCCGTTCATCCCGTGAGAGTATCTTTGAGCACGGACAATCTGGAGAAGCGCTAATGGCGGAGCAACGCGGTATGCAGCGGATATTGGTGGTCACGTTGATGGCGGTGTTTCTGGCCGTGGGTGGCTGCGCAAGCAAGCGCCCGAAGCCCGCGCCGGCCGCCCCGCCGGAGGGGGCAAATTCCGGCGCCCAGACCGAGGGCGCCGCCGGCGCCAGCGCCGCCGGCGTCAACGGCAGCCAGGAGGAAACGGCGGGTCCCGAGGCGGGGTTGCTCGCGGCCCGCACGATCTATTTCGACTTCGACAGCGCCGTGATCGTGGGCAAGGGAATCGACGTCGCGGCCGCGCACTCCAAGTATCTCGCCGCACATGCCGCCACCCGGGTGCGGCTCGAGGGCAACACCGATGAGCGCGGCTCGCGGGAATACAACGTCGGGCTGGGCGAGCGGCGTGCGCAGTCGGTACGCCGCGCGATGCTGCTGCAGGGAGTGGGGGACGGACAGATCACCACCGTGAGCTACGGTGAAGAGCGGCCGGTGGACCCGGGGCACGATGAGGCCGCGTGGGCCAAGAACCGGCGGGTCGACATCGTGTATCTGACGCCGGCGGGGCAGCCCCCGCCGCCTAAGTAGGCGTCGCTCA
>JBOIAH010000274.1:0-1017 GCA_050739055.1 Steroidobacteraceae bacterium
GCACGGGACCGGAGCCCGGCTGCTCGTGCGCCAGGGGCTCCAGCACCTGGAGGGCCGCGTGGGTCTGACCGGCGATGCGGTGCGCCGCGCCGAGGATCAGGCGCGCCTGCGGATTGCCCGGGACGGCTTTCAGGATCTCGAGCGCCTGCTCTGCGGCGAGGCGCGGTTCCTTGCCGAGCAGGTGTCGCGCGTGCGCGAGCGCCACCTCGAAGGTTCCGGCCGGCTGCGACGCTTCACTCACTCTCTAAGACCTACGCGCGTGCGATGCAGGATCGTAGTGCAAGTCCTGCTCGCGCGGTAGGCGCCCGGCTGGGCGGATCGGCGCGCCACCCACGGGGGTCGGCGGTGCGGCATGGTGGCTCCCGCGTCGATGCTCTACGATGGCGCCACAACAACGAGCTTCAGAGCAGGTCCGTGGGCCGTTATCGACGCCATCTCATAGGACTCGCCATCGTCGTCGTGCTGCTCGGCGCCTACGCGGCGGCCGGCTTTCTCGCGGTACCGCATTTCGCGCGCCAGCCCCTGGTTGATTTCGTGCACACCCACTACGGCCGCACGCTCAGCATCGGCGAGATCCGCTTCAATCCCTTCACCCTCAACCTCGACGTGACCCGGGTCGCGCTGCCCGACGCGGACGGGCAGCCGATGCTGGCGTTCGGGCGGCTGCACGTCGGTCTGCAGCTGGCGAGCGTGTGGCGGCTGGCCCCCAGCTTCAGCGAGATCCTGCTCGAAGAGCCGTACGTGCGCGCGGTGCTACGTCCGAATGGCGCGCTGAACCTTGCCGACCTCGGCAAGGGATTTGCGCCGGCGCGGGCGAATGCGCAGAAAAAAACCGCGCCCCTGCGGCTGTACATCGCGCGCCTCGCGGTGATCGACGGCAGCAGCACGTTCGAGGATCGGACCCGCCCGACACCGTTTCGCGCCGACTTCAAGCCGATCGCCTTCGAGCTGCGCGACTTCAGCACCACCGCGGCCACCGGCAACATCTATGCGTTGAACGCGGTGTCGCCGCAGGGC
>JBOIAH010000275.1:0-8697 GCA_050739055.1 Steroidobacteraceae bacterium
GGCCAGTCTCGGGCTCGAGGTGCACGCCGGGCACGGTCTTGACTACCACAACGTGCGCCCGGTCGCCTCGCTCGCCGAGATCGTCGAGCTCAACATCGGGCACGCGATCATGGCGCGCGCGGTGTTCGCCGGACTTGCCGGGGCGGTGCGCGAGATGAAGGCGCTGATGACGGCCGCGCGCGCATGATCTTTGGCATCGGGGTGGACGTGCTCGAGACGCGGCGCATCGCCCGGACGCTCGAGCGCTTCGGCAGCCGCTTCGTCGAGCACCTGCTCATGCCGGCCGAAGCTGCCCAGCTCGCCGCGACCTCCCGCCGCGAGCGTTTCGTGGCGATGCGCTTCGCCGCCAAGGAGGCGATCGTCAAGGCGATGGGCACGGGCTTTGCGCACGGCGTGTGGATCCGCGACGTCGGCGTGGTGCAGAACGCCTGGGGCAGACCCGAGGTGGTGTTCTCCGAGCGCGGCGAGCAGGTGCGCCGGGCGCTGCGCGTCGGCGAGGCGCACGTCACCTTAAGCGATGAGGGGGGGCTGGTGGTGGCGGTGGCGGTGCTGATGAAGGCGCCATGAATACTCTGGTGTTCGATATCGAGACGGTACCGGATGTCGCCTTCGGGCGCCGCCTCTACGGCCTCGAATCGCTCCCCGACGATCAGGTCGCGAAGGCGATGTTCGCCCGGCGCCGCCAGGACACCGGCGGGGATTTTCTGCCCCTCGAGCAGCATCGCGTGGTCGCCATTTCCTGTGCGCTGCGCACCGGTGAGGCTCTCACGCTGTGGAGCGTCGGCGAGCCCGACACCCCCGAAGGGGAGCTGGTGCAGCGCTTCTTCGACGGCATTGGCAAGTTCTCCCCGGACCTGGTGTCGTGGAACGGCGCGGGATTCGATCTGCCGGTGCTCAACTACCGGGCGCTGCTCGCCGGCGTGTACGCACCGCGTTTCTGGGAAACCGGGGATGCGGATCCGGCGTTCCGCTACAACAACTACCTCAGCCGCTATCACTGGCGGCACACCGATCTCATGGACGTGCTGTGCGGCTTCGGTGCGGCGCGCGGCCGCGTATCGCTCGCCAACATGGCGTGCCTGCTCGGGCTGCCGGGCAAGCTCGGCTTCGGCGGCGAGCAGGTCTGGGACGCGTACCAGCGCGGGGACCTCGCCGGCATCCGCCGCTACTGCGAAACGGACGTGCTCAACACCTACCTTATCTATCTGCGCTTCGAGCAGCTGCGCGGGCAGCTGACGCCCGAGCGGCACCGCGAGGAGGTCGAGCGCCTCAGGGCCTACCTGCGCGCCTCGCCCGAGCCGCACCTCGCGCGGTTCCTCACCGCCTGGGGGCGGGAAGCATGAGCGCCGTGCCCGAGGAGCTCGCGACCGTCACCGGGCTCACCCACGAAGGGGAGGGGGTGGTGCGCGCGGGCAAGACGGTGTTTGTCGCCGGTGCACTGCCCGGGGAGCGCATCCGCCTGCGGCGCACCCGCCGCCACCGCCAGCACGATGACGGCCAACTCCTCGAGGTGCTGGAGCCGTCCGCCGAGCGGGTCGTGCCGCGCTGTGCGCATTTCGGCGTGTGCGGCGGGTGCGCCCTGCAGCACCTGTCGCCCGCGGCGCAGCTGCGGGCGAAGGAAGCCGAGCTGCGCGACACGCTCTCGAGAGTGGCGCGGGTCGTCCCGCGCCGCTGGCTCGCGCCCCTCGCAGGTCCCGTGTGGGGCTATCGGCGCCGGGCGCGCCTCGGTGCGAAGTTCGTGCACAAGAAGGGGCGCGTCGTGGTGGGTTTTCGCGAGCGCGCGGCGCCTTACGTGGCGGACCTCCAGGGGTGCGAGGTGCTCAGCGCCCCGGCCGGTGCGCTGATCGCACCGCTCGCCGCGCTCCTGACGCGCCTCTCGATCCGCGAGCAGGTCCCGCAGATCGAGGTAGCGGTCGCCGACGATGCGACCGCGCTGGTACTGCGCGTGCTCGCCGCGCCTTCGCCGGCGGACCTGGCGCTGCTCGCGGAATTTTCCGCCGCGCACGCGCTGCGCCTGTATCTGCAGCCCGAGGGCCTCGGGTCGGTGCGCGAGTTGCGCTCCGCCGACGCCGCAACGAAGCCCCTGCACTACGGTCTCGCCCGCTTCGATCTGCAGCTCGCCTTTGCCCCCACCGATTTCATCCAGGTCAACGGTCCGGTGAATGAGGCGCTCGTCGCCCGGGCGGTGGAGCTGCTGGAGCTGACGCCGGACTCGCGGGCGCTGGATCTGTACTGCGGACTGGGCAACTTCACACTCGCCCTGGCGCGCTCGGCGGGGTGCGCGGTCGGAGTCGAGGGCGAGCCGGCGCTCATCGAGCGCGCCCGCGGCAACGCCGCGCGCAATGGTCTCGGCAACGCCGAGTTTTATCGGGCGGATCTGGCGATGACGCCCGATCCGGGTGCGCCGTGGATGCGCCACGGCTACACGCACGTGCTGCTCGACCCGCCGCGCACCGGGGCGCGCGCGCTCCTCGCGACGCTCGCGGACCTGGCGCCGCAGCGGGTGTTGTATGTTTCCTGCCATCCCGGCAGCCTCGCGCGGGACCTGGCGGTGCTGGTGCACGAGCAGGGCTTCACGCTCGAGGCGGCAGGCGTCGTTGACATGTTCGCGCACACGGCGCACGTGGAGTCCCTCGCGCTGCTGACCGCCGCCGCCCGCCCGCAACGCGTGACGGGCGCTGCATGAGTCTCGGGCCGCTGATGATCGATCTCGTGGGCAGCTCGCTCACCGCGCAGGAGCGCGAGCTGCTCGGCCACCCGCTGGTGGGCGGCGTGGTGCTGTTCGCGCGCAACTACACCGACCCCGCGCAGCTCACCCGCCTCACGGCCGACATCCACGCCGCGCGAACGCCGGCGGTGATCATCGCCGTGGACCACGAAGGCGGACGGGTGCAGCGGTTTCGCAGCGGCTTCTCGCTCCTGCCGCCGGCGCGCCGCATCGGGCACGAGTTTGACGTGGATCCGCGCGCGGGGCTGGCGCTCGCGCGCCTCCTCGGGTGGCTCATGGCGGCGGAGCTGCGCGCCCACGGCGTGGACATCTCGTTTGCGCCTTGCGTGGACCTCGATCACGGGGTGAGCGAGGTCATCGGGGATCGGGCGTTCCACGCGCGGCCCGAGGCCGTCGGCCAGCTCGCCGTGGCCTACATGCACGGCATGCGGGATGCCGGCATGGCAGCCACGGCCAAGCACTTTCCGGGCCACGGCGCGGTGGTGGCGGACTCCCACCTGAGCTTGCCGGTGGACCGCCGGGGGCTCCCGGACCTCGCTCCCGACCTGACCCCCTACCGGCGCCTCGTCCCGAACGGGCTGCCGGCGGTCATGGTCGCCCACGTGCTCTTCCCGGGGGTGGATCCGGCCCCGGCAAGCCTCTCGGCCCGCTGGATTCGCGACGTGCTGCGCGGAGAGCTGCGGTTCCAGGGGGTAGTGTTTGCCGATGATCTGTCCATGGGAGGAGCCGCCGCCGCCTACGGGGACGTGGTGACCCGGGCGCAGCGGGCCCTGTCGGCGGGTTGCGACATGCTGCCGGTCTGCAACAATCGAACGAGCGTCATTGAGCTTCTGGACCACCTGGACCAGGAGCCCCAGCCTGCCTCGCGGCTTCGGCTCGTGCGCCTGCACGGCCGGGCGGCCCCGGCCCGCGCACAACTCGAGACTTCCGCCGAGTGGGCCCGGGCGCGCGCCGCGCTCGCCGCGATCGACGCCGCCCCGCCCCTGACTCTGGAGGCGGGAAAGGACCCATGAACAACTGGTCCGCCGAGGCCTGGCGCGGCGTGGCGGAGAGTACGCCCGAGGGCATCGTGATCTGCGATGCCGCGGCCCCGGACTGCCCGGTGGTGTTTGCCAACGCGGCGTTCGTCCAGATGTGCGGCTACCCGGCTGCGGCGCTCCTCGGCAACAACCTGCGTATCCTGCAGGGGACCGACCGGGACCAGGAGGCGTGCACCCGCCTGCACGAGGCGGTGAGCAGGGGCGAGCCGGCGCGGGTGCTGCTGCGCAACTACCGTCCCGACGGTTCGCTGTTCTGGAACGAGACAGTCATCCAGCCGGTGCGCACCGCGGCCGGGCTGCTCACGCATTTCGTCGGCTATCACCGCGACGCCAGCGAGCGCCTCAAGGGCGCGGAGCGCGCGCCCGCGGGGCTGCCCTCGTGGCTGCGTGAAGACCGGCTCACCGGCCTGCACTCGCGGGCGTATTTCGAGGAGCTCCTGCACCGCGACTGGCGACTGGCGCAGCGCGACTCGCACGAGATCGGACTGACGCTGTTCGATATCGATGATCTCGGCGCCTACAACGAGAAGTTCGATCGCTCGGCCGGGGATGCCTGCATCCGGCGCATCGCGCGCGTCATCGGCGCAGCCTACCGGCGCGGCGGAGACCTCGTCGGGCGCTGGGAAGGCGGCATGTTCGTCGTGCTGACGCAGGGCGAGGCCGCGGAGCGGGCCTCGGAGTACGCCCGGATCGTGTCGCAGCGCGTGCGGGAACTGCTGATGCACCATCCGACCGCGGGCGCCGGCCGCTACGTCACGATCAGCGCCGGCATCGCGAGCCTCGTGCCGCCGCGTGCGCTGGCGCTCGAGGGGCTGCTGAAGGCCTGCCGGGCGGCGCTCACGAGGGCCAAGCAGAACGGCAAGGACGGGATTGCCACCGCCGGGGCCGGCGATTTTCAGTGAGGCGGTGGCAGCCCGAAAGTCCCGATTCGCCGTTCGGGTCCGCTCAGCGCCCGAAGGGATTCACAATCGCTCGGTGGCAGAACAATATCCGTTAGCCCCACTTGATAGTCAGTTTCTTGTCCGATTCCGCACACTCCCTTAAAAAAAGGTTGATCAGGTTCTGGTACGGAATTCCGTTCTGCTGTGCAAGAGCTTTGAAGTACTTGATCGTGTCCTCATCGAGGCGGATCGTCAGTTGCTTCTTCGCCTTGCTCAGGTACGGATTGCGGACGGATTTCGAAAAGTCGTAGTGTTTTCTCATCGTATCCACCACTGGTACTGCTTGATTTCCTCCCGGTCCGCTTTACGCGCCGAGACGAGTCGCATGACTTCATCGCCCTGTCGATAACAATGGCAGACCACCAAGACGCGAAGGGAAATGCTCAATCCGAGAAGCACGAACCGCTCTTCATCGTCCGAATGATCGGGGTCTGGAAGAACTCGGGCGTTATCGTCCATGAACGCTGTCCGGGCCTCCTCGAACGAGACGCCATGCTTACGTACGTTGGAGCGGTTCTTCCACTCGTCCCATTCGAAGCGCATGGTGCTCATGTGTATGGAGCGTAACTACAGTGTAGTTATAAGTCCAGATTCCTCCCTCACTGGACTCGAGCCAGCCGCTCTGAGGTCAGTCGCTCTGATTGCCATGGAAATTAAATTACGCTAACATTCCCAGTGGAATGAGCGCCCCCAGAGCCACCAGGATCCGTCCGGCCGCCGATTGCGGCGCGACACTGTCGCGTGCGGCGGTCCGTGCCGCGCGACTGCTTGCCGTGGCGCAAGCGGATCTCGCGGACGTCATCGGGGTGAGCGAGGCGACCTTGTCGCGCATCGCCCACGGTCGCCGCCACCTCGACCAGGACTCCAAGCCCTGGCAGCTGGCGGCGCTGTTCGTGCGGATGTTCCGCTCGCTGGATGCCATCGTCGGCTCGGACGACGCGGCGGCGCGGGCCTGGCTGCGCGCCACGAACCTGGCGCTCGGCGGCGTGCCGCTCGAGCTCATCCACGACCCGGCGGGCCTGGTGCGCACCGTTGACTACCTGGACGCCGCGCGCGCTCGCATCTGAGGCGCGGCGCTACGCCCGCGAGCTGTGGCGCGTGGTGGAGTCGCAGCACACCGCCTCCACCATGCGACTCGCTGACTCGCTCGAAGAGCAGATCACCCTCGAGCTGATTCTCGAGGAGAGCAAGCCGCCGCTGCCGCGCCCGGTGCGCCGCCTGCACTACCTGCTCGCCACACCATTTCGTTACCGGCCGCACGTCGGCTCGCGCTTTCGCGCGGCCTTCGACTCCGGAGTGTGGTACGGCGCCGAGGTGCTGCGCACGGCGCTCGCCGAGAAGAGCTACTGGCGCCTGCGCTTCCTGCTCGACTCGCCCGGAACGCCGGACCTGAAGCCCGTGCCGCATACGGCGCTGCGGGCCGCGGTGCGCACCGCGGTGGCCTGCGACCTGACGCTGGAGCCCCTGGTGCAGGAGCGTGCCCGCTGGACATCGCGCGCGAGCTACCACGCCACCCAGGCGTTCGCCGCGATCGCGCGCGAGGCGAACTTCGAGATCATCCGCTACGAATCGGTGCGCGATCCCGCGCGCGCCGCGTGCGTCGCGGTGCTGAGTCCGCAGGCATTCAGCGGTACCCGGCCGCGCGCGCAGGAGACCTGGTTCATCGCGGCAGCGCGCGAGCGCGTGCGTTGCGCCCGGGACGAGCGCGGCGGGGCGACCTGGGAGTTCAGCAGCGAGCAGCTCGTGGGCATGCCGTAAAGAGGCGCCCCGACGTCCGGCTCCGCGAGCTGCCGTGGGACTTTACCCGCGGTCATCGGGCACTGCCTCGGTCGGCGGCGGCAGGAGCTGCGCAAGCGCGCACAGGGTCTTCGGCGGAAAGCGCTCCAGTGGGAAGTACTGGGAGATAACGGCGACTGCTTTGTCATGGCTGCGTATGTCCAGGTGGCGCCGCAGGTAGCGGACATCCTCTTCCCTGGGGCGCCTTGCGGCGAGCGCGCACGGGTGCAGGTAGCGTCAACGGCCCGGGGGCCGCGCCCCTTGCGCGGGAGCCACCAGTGCGATGACCCCGAACGCCGGGTGATCGTAGTAGTTGCGCTCGTAGAAACGCACGCGGCGTGTCTCATTGAGGGTGAAGGCGGTGCCGGGCGCGGCGCCCAGTCCATCGGGCGGCGTGGCCATGGCGTAGGTGAGCGACAGCCCGAGGTGCAGGAACTGGCCACGTTCGAGGAACACGTTGCCGGTGAGGCCGGGCACATCGATCCCGAGGCGCGCCAGCGCGAAGCCGGCGCGCGTACCCCAGGCGCTCGCGGTCTGTGACCAGGCGGCATGCGCCACCGGCAGGTAGCTGCCGCTCGTGCGCATCCGGTTCTCGAGCTCGTTCAGCTGATAGGCGGACGGGGGCAGCAGCCCGACGAAGCGCCCGATCTGCAGTGAGCCGCTCGCCGACTCGTCCCCGGCGACGCTGCGGGCGTCGGCCTCCGCGCTCCAGTTCTCCGCTCCCCCCTGGGCCGAAGTGTCACGAAACACGATGATCTCGACGTTATAGATGACGCCGGTGGCTTCCTCGGCAGGCGCCGGCAGGGCGCAGGCGAGGGCGGCGGCGAGGGTCAGGGCCAGGGTGCGCAGCGGCACGGTGCGGGCGTCCATGGCCGCATTCTAACCGACAGGCTGACGGGGCTTGCGCGACTCACGCCACTGCGCGCAGATCGAAGTCCGTGTGAATCACATCGTACGGAACATGAAAGGCGCCGTCCTCGGCACGGGCAATAAGCCCATACTGCATCAACGCCCGGACATCCTCATGCACGCGCTTGACGTCCCGCTCAAGATCCCGAGCCAGGCTCCGAACGCTGCTGGGCCCTAATTTCTGCAGCCGTTCGACCAGCTCCCAGCGTTTGGCGCGGCCTCGGTGTCGCGGCGAATCCGAATGGTGACCTTCCTCATGTTGACCTCCAGCGTTCGACATCCGCGAGAAAATCGCGAATCAGCGTCTCCACATCCGTGAATCCATAGCGTTCCTCTTGGCTACCTGCGTGCCGATGATCGCCCTTCGGCCAGCGTTGTCAATTGTGCCAACGACCCCTGCATGGCCCGCATGTATGAGTCGGCGGCGACCTTGCGAAAGCCCGGTTGTCGCCCCCGCGGAAAGCAGCCGTGACTCTCGTCAGCCTGCCGATTCCAGCGTGCGAATGAACGGGGCGGAGGCGGGCGCGCCGGCGGTGCGGCCTATTGCAGGCGGGAGGATGCGCCGAGGCGCCCGAGGAGCTCCAGCGCAAAGTCGAAGCGGGCGCTCTCGGCCGGCAGGTGCCGCGAGATGCGCAGCCTGAGCGGCCCCTCGAGGCGGTACTCGCGCGCCGCCTGGCGGATCATGCGTATCACGGTCGCCGGGTCGATCTGATTGCGCTCCTCGAACAGCACCGAGCCTCCCTGGGGTCCGAGGTCGAGGCGCCGCACCCCGAGAGCGCGCGCGGCGAGCTTCAGTTTTGCGACGCGGATCAGGTTGTGCGCGGCGGCGGGCAGCGGACCAAAGCGATCGTGGAGCTCGGCGGTGAGCTCATCGAGCGCCGCCTCGCTGTCAGCGGCGGCGATGCGCTTGTAGAGTGACAGGCGCACGTGCACGTCCGCCACGTAGGCCTCGGGCAGGAAGGCCGGCAGCCGCAATTCCACTTCGGTGGCCGCGGCGAGCGGCTGATCGAGCACCGGCTCGCGCCCGGACTTGAGCGCGTTCACCGCGTGCTCGAGCATGTCGAGGTACAGTGCCAGCCCGATCTCGGTCATCTGGCCGCTCTGCTGCTCGCCGAGCAGCTCGCCCGCGCCGCGGATCTCCAGGTCGTGGGTCGCGAGCACGAAGCCCGCGCCCAGCTCTTCCATGGACTCGATGGCTTCGAGCCGCTTGGCGGCATCGCGCGCCAGGGCCTGGCGCGGCGGGGCGATCAGATAGGCGTAGGCACGGTGGTGCGAGCGCCCGACACGGCCGCGCAGCTGGTGC
>JBOIAH010000276.1:0-6204 GCA_050739055.1 Steroidobacteraceae bacterium
GCCGTGGCAGGCGTTTGCGCTGCGCACGCCGTGCGCCCTGATCCACGAACTGGCCGGCGACCGGGTCTGGGCGGTCGGGGAGGCGGACTGCGCGCGGGCGCTGGAGCGCATCGCAGCCGACGCGCACCGGCTGGCGTGCGAGCCTGAGGAAGCCGACACGCTGGAGGTGCGGTCCGTGCTCGAGGAAGAGCCCGGGGCGTTTCTCGGGCGCGTGCGGCGTGCCAAGGAGTACGTGCGCGCCGGTGACATCTACCAGGCGAACCTGTCGCGGCCGTGGTCCGTGGAGGTCGCGGGCGGGGCACGGGGGGCGGGCGGCCCGGCGCCCGCGACGCTGTACCAGCGGCTGCGGGATGCCAACCCCGCGCCCTTTGCAGCGCTGGCACAATGGCGCGGCGTGGCGCTCCTGAGTTCCTCTCCCGAGCGGCTGGTGCGCCTCCGGGGACGGCGCATCGACACCCGGCCGATCGCCGGAACCCGGCCGCGCAGCCGGCGCCCGGGCGGGGACGAGGTGGAAATACCCGCGCTCGCCGCGCATCCCAAGGAGCGCGCCGAGCACATCATGCTGATCGACCTGGAGCGCAACGATCTGGGACGCGTCTGTGAGCCGGGCACGGTGCGGGTGGACGAGCTCATGAGCATCGAATCCTACGTTCACGTGCACCACATCGTGTCGAATGTGAGCGGTGAGCTGCGCGGCGGCGTCACCCCCGTCGCTGCGGTGCGCGCGGTGTTTCCCGGGGGCACGATCACCGGCTGCCCGAAATTCCGCTGCATGCAGATCATCGCCGAGCTGGAAGGGGCGGGGCGCGGCGCTTACACCGGCTCGCTCGGCTACCTCACGCGCGATGGCCGCCTCGACCTCAACATCCTCATCCGCACCATGACTCTCGCCGGCCGGCGCGTGCAGTTCCGCGCCGGGGCCGGCATCGTCGCGGACTCCGACCCGGAGCGCGAGCTCGAGGAGACGCGCGCCAAGGCACGCGGGCTGCTGCGCGCGCTCGGGGACTTGCATGGCGCCTGAGAAGAGCTCCGCTCCCGAAGCGGCGTGGGTGAACGGTGAGGCGGACGGGACCGTCTCGCCGCTGGAGCGCGGGCTGCACTACGGCGACGGGCTGTTCGAAACGATTGCCTGCGTTGGCGGCCGGCCGCGCTTTCTGGCGCTGCACCTGGCGCGCCTCACGCTCGGCTGCGTGCGCCTCGGACTCGGTGTTGACGCGGCCGATGCGCTGCGCAGCGAAGTGCAGCAGCTCGCGGCGCAATCCGACCGGGCCATCTTGAAGGTGCTCGTCACGCGCGGTCCGGCCCGGGTGCGCGGCTATGGGACGAGCGGGGGCGAGAAGGCGACGCGCATCACGCTGCGTTACCGCTGGGAGCCGGAAGATCCGCGGGTGGCGCAGTACGGCGTGCGGGTGCGCACCGCCGCCCTGCGGCTCGCGGAGAATCCGGCGCTCGCGGGGCTGAAGCACTGCAACCGCCTGGAGCAGGTGCTGGCGCGCCGCGAGTGGACCGATCCGGACGTCGCCGAGGCGCTGATGTTCAGCACCGCGGGCGATCTCATCTCGGGAACCATGAGCAACGTATTTCTCGTCCACGGCTCGAAGCTGCTCACCCCGGGCGTGGACCGCTGCGGGGTGGCCGGCGTCATGCGCCGGGTGGTGCTGCGCGAGGCCGCGGGCGCCGGGATCGAGGCGGGCGAGGCGCGGCTTACCGCCGCCGATCTCGCCCGGGCCACGGAGCTGTTCCTGACCAACGCGCTGATCGGCGTGCGCCCGGTGTGCGCCGTGGACGGGCAGGCGCGCTCACCCGGAGCGGTCACCCGGGAGCTGCAGCAGCGTCTCGCGCTGCGGCTCGCGGCGGGCGCCGATGTTTAAGCGCGCGCGGGTCTGGCTGCGGCGCTCAGGCGTGGTCGGTGCGGTCACGCTGTGCGTGCTCGGACTGGGCGCGGCGGCCGCGTACCGGTGGCTGGGGCAGGCGTATCGCGCCCCAGGTCCCGCTGCGGCGCTGTCGCGCATCGAGGTGCAGCCGGGCGCGAGCGTTCGCGCGGTGCTGGCGCGCCTGCAGAGTGAGGGCGCGGTGCGCGACGCGCGTGCGGTGCAGTGGTACCTGCGGCTGCATGGGCGGCACCCGCGCATGCAGGCGGGCCGGTACGAGATCCCGGCGCGCGCCAGCCCGGCGCAGATCATCCTGCTGTTCGAGGAGGGCAAGGTGGTGCTCGAGCAGCTGACCGTGGTCGAGGGCTCGACCTTCGCCGACTTCGTGGCGCTGCTCGGGCGGCATGCCGATGTCGCGCACACGCTCGCGGGCAAGAGCCCCGGGGAGATCATGGCGGTGCTCGGTCACCCCGGCGAGAATCCCGAAGGCCGCTTCTTCCCCGACACCTACCGCTTCGCCGCCAACACCGCCGACGTCGTGATCCTCGGGCTCGCCTACGACAGCATGCAGCAGGCGCTCGCCGCGGCCTGGCGGACCCGCGGCCCCGCATTGCCGCTCGACACGCCGGACCAGGCGCTGATCCTCGCCTCGATGGTCGAGAAGGAAGCCGCGCTCAAGAGCGAGCGGGCGCGCATCGCCGGGGTGTTCGTGAATCGCCTGCGCAAGGGAATGCGCCTGCAATCCGATCCCACGGTGATCTATGGCCTGGGAGCGCGCTACGACGGCCAGATCCACACCCGCGACCTGCTCACCGACACGCCCTACAACACCTACACCCGCTCCGGTCTGCCGCCGACCCCCATCGCCCTGCCCGGGCGCGAATCGCTGCTGGCCGCCGTGCATCCGGAGCGGACCGACGCGCTGTATTTCGTCGCCACGGGACTGGGCGACGGGGCGCATCAGTTCTCGAAGACGCTGGAAGAGCATAATTCGGCGGTGAAATCCTATCTGGCACGGCTGCGCGGTCCGCCGCGGCACGCAGCGACAACACCGGCGGCGCCGGGCAGCGGCGGCGCCGTGCATCCATGAGCCGCGGCCGGTTCATCACGCTCGAGGGCATCGAGGGGGCCGGAAAATCCACCGTCGCGAGGTTCGTGTGCGCCTGGCTTACGCGCCGCTCCATCCCGGTGCGCGCCACACGCGAGCCGGGCGGCACCCCGCTCGCCGAACGGGTGCGGCAGATCGTGCTCGAGCGCGGTGCGGAGCCGATGCCGGCCGTGAGCGAGACGCTGCTCATGTTCGCCGCGCGCGGCCTGCACCTCACGAACGTCATCCGCCCGGCGCTCGAGTGCGGCGAATGGGTTGTGTGCGATCGCTTCACGGACGCGACCCGGGCCTACCAGGGAAGCGGACGGGGCGTTGACGCCGGCCTCATCGAGAGCCTGGCGACGGCGGTGCACGAGGGGTTCGCGCCCGACTGCACGCTGCTGCTCGACCTGCCGGCGCCCGCGGGGCTCGCCCGGGCGCGCGGCCGGGACGGGGGTGAGACGGACCGCTTCGAGGCGGAAACGGCCGCGTTCTTCGAGCGGGTGCGGGCGGGCTACCTCGCTCTGGCGCAGCGCGAGCCGCGGCGGTTCCACGTGATCGACGCACAGCAACCCCTGGCCGCGGTCGAGGAGCGCGTCGGGCACATTCTGGGGGCCCTGGCGTGAGCGAGGCGGCCGAAACGGCTCCGGTCTGGATCAGCGGGCAGATCGCGGCCCTGACCGCCGCCCACCGCGCCGGCCGCCTGCCGCACGCGCTGCTCATCCACGAAGCCCCCGGCGCGGGCGGGGATTGGCTGGCCCACTGGACGGCGCGGCTCGCACTGTGCGAGCGGGACGCGGATGCGCCCTGCGGCACCTGCGCGGCCTGCCGGCGGGCGCTGGCGACGCGGCATCCGGATCTGACGGTGGTGACCTTCCTTACGGACGCGCGCCAGATCCGCATCGAGCAGGTGCGCGAGCTGGCGCAGGAGCTCGCCCTCACGAGCCACGCGGGCGGTTACAAGGTGAGCATCCTGACCCCCGCCGATGCGCTCAATCGGTTCGCCGCCAATGCGCTGCTCAAGACCCTCGAGGAGCCGCCGCCGCGCACGCTCTTGATCCTGGTGGCTACCCAGCCGTCGCGGCTGCCGGCGACGGTGCTGAGCCGTTGCCAGCGCCTGCGCGTGCGCGCACCGACGCGCGAGGAGGGGGTGGCGTGGCTCACGCGCGCGCGCGGCGCCGGCGACTGGAGCGCCGCACTCGAGGCCCAGGGGGAGGCGCCGCTGCTGCTCTTGCAGGCCGACCCGGCGGCGCTCGCCGAGATCGGTGCCGAAGTACGCCGCACGCTCGCGGCGATCGCCTCCGGCCAGGCCGACCCGCTGCCGACCGCCGAGCGCTGGGCGCGCAGCGAGCCGGCGCTGCGGCTGCGCTGCTTTGAGAATTGGCTCACAGAACACATCCGGCGCCGCCGCGGCGGGGACGCCTTTTTGACAGAACTGCGCGCTGGCCCCCACTTGTCAGGGCCCGATGCGTTCTTGAATATACGCGAGCTCTTCGGGCTCCTGGACAAGGTGCGGGAGCTGCGGGCGGCGCTCGACGTGCCGCTCAACCGCGCCCTGGCGCTCGAGGCTCTGTTGCGACAGCTTGCGCCCCGCGGGGCCGGCGTCGCAGCCTGAGGGGCGGGGATGAGCCTGCAGTGGCCAATGCGGTACGTGGGGACAGGAACTTGAGAGCGGGCGCGAACAAACCAGGGCTCTTGACGCTGACGATCAAGGACAAGAGCGCGCTGTACCTTGCCTACATGCCGTTCGTGAAGAACGGCGGCCTGTTCATACCCACCAACAGCAACTATCGCCTGGGCGATGAAGTGTTCATGCTGCTGAACCTCATGGGCGAGGACGAAAAGCTCCCGGTGGCGGGGCGCGTCATCTGGGTGACCCCCAAGGGCGCGCAGGGCAAGCGAACCGCCGGCATCGGCGTGCAGTTCAGCGAGCAGGATCGCGGACAGACGCAGAAGAAGATCGAGACCTACCTGGCCGGGGCGCTGGCGGGCGACAAAGCCACCCACACCATGTAGCGCCGCACCGCGGCCTACGAGGCCTACGCCTTGCCCGACACATCGCCCCCGTTGCTCAGGCCCCCGGTGAGCACGTAGGCATCGAAGCCGCGCTCCACCAGCAGGTAGGCGGCCGCGGAGCTGCGCCGGCCGGTATCGCAATACACCACGTAGGGAACGCCGCGGTCGAGGGTCGCGAGCTTCAGACGGATCAGGTAGAGGGGGATGTTCAGCGCGCCCTCGATGGCGAGGGTCTGGTGCTCGCTCGGCAGGCGCACATCCAGCCAGCGGCCGCCGCGCTCGATGATCTGCCCGGCCTGCTCGCGGGTGACCCACTGCAGCAGCGGTGCGTTCATCAGCTCGCGGAAGTCCTGCTTGTTGAGGCGCATGAGCACCCCGTCGGTGAGCATGATCACGGTGGCGTTGCGCTTCGCCTCGGCGATCAGGGCTTCCTCGCCGAAGGTATCGCCGACGCCCAGCTCCGCGAGCTTGATGCCTTCCTGGCGCAGCGGGGTCTCGCGTGACACCGCGCACTTGCCGTTCACGATGATATAGAAGAAATCGCCTTCGCCACCCTGCTTGATGACCACCTCCCCGGCACGGCACGGGACACGCTGCAGGCGCTGAAAGATCGCCTGGATGTTGGCCGGTGGAATGCGGTGAAACGCCTTGGTCTGCAAGAGCGTCGTCATCCAGTCATCCGAGCCGGCGTTCTGCAGCTGCGCCTGCAGCTCCCCGACCTCGTAGCTGCCGGTCTGATCCCAGGTGATCATCACATCGAGCAGGTCGCTGTCGATGGACAGGTAGCTCACCTCGCCCACCGCACGCGCGCTCACGCGCCGCGGCAGCTGCGGGAAGAGGGGATTGCGCGCCTCGGCCGTACCGCCGCGGATCACGCTGACCTTGCGCTCGCCTTCATTGATCTCCAGCGCACCGCTCACCAGCCACACGGTGCGCTTGTCGGTGTCGCCGCGGTCGAACAGTAGCCGGCCGGCGTTGAGCGTGCGTACCGTGATTTTCTTGGCGAGCGCCGCCAGGTTCTCGCGCTTCATCCCGTCGAGCGGCGTGAACGCCTTGAGCACCTGCACGCTGGTTTCGCGCTCTGCGGCCATTTCGTTCTCGAAAGTCGACCAGTAGGTAAGGCTCGCCGCGCGGCAACTGCTGCGGTGCAATGAGTGTTAGATGGTAACACAGGCAGGTGCCCGGTCAGCGCGCCGCGGCGCTGAAGGGCTTGGCTCTCGCGTCCAGCAG
>JBOIAH010000277.1:0-3512 GCA_050739055.1 Steroidobacteraceae bacterium
CTGCCATACACCGTGAAGGGTTGAACCGTGGCGTTACTGGAGCTGGTGTAGCTCTGGGTGTGGGTAACGCCGCCGCCATCGCCCCAAACCATCGTCCACGCGGCGTCGGTATACAACTGGTAGTTCAGCAAGTTAGTGGAGACACTGTCCCTCATCTTGCGCTGCGCCAGGGTGCCGTTCACGCCACCATTCAAAGCGATGGTGGCCGTCGTGCCGTTGGTGCACTGAATGCTCACGGTCGAGGTACTGGTGTTCGCAGTGGCAGCTATCTGATCGTAGCTACCGAACGACAAGGGGGTCGCCGTCACGATGCACGACTTAATCACGGTAGCGGAAACGAGGAAGGTCGTGGTTTGCGGCGAGGCACCGGCATAGGCGGTGCTGACCGTGACGAAACAGGCAACGACGCTAACAGCGAAGTTACGGATAAGTTTCCACACGTTAGTTCCTAAGGTGGCCTCACGAAGGTGACAATATGACCACTATCGGTACGCTGGCCGCGGCAACCGCCATCACAGATCCCATGTGAGCCAGTTGGCAGATCTGCGAATTATGTCGACTTTCAGGCCAGTTCGAGACGCCGGGCACACGGCCCAGCCTCGCGCTTCAACCGCAGCTGCGACCGGTAATGACCGTTAGGGCCCGCGCGCAACGGGCCATGGCGGAGTGATGGCGAGGCAGTTGGATCGCGCGCCCGACTGGATTCGAACCGACGACCTGCAGCTTCGGAGGCTGCCACCTCATCGAACTCCAGCTAGGGCAGCGCGTTGGGGCGGGCGATGATACGCGCGAGCGCCGGGAGGGTCTATTTACGCTAGCGGGTCGGACCCACCACCGAGAATTCACCGGCGGTGCGCCCGCGTGGCACAATAATCGCTCTGCCGGGCGCGCGCTGCCGTGAAAGCCGCCGGCCGCGGCAGCCCCCGGGGAAACTGCATGACCTTCGTCGTCACCGAAAACTGCATCAAGTGCAAGTACATGGACTGCGTCGAGGTCTGTCCCGTCGATTGCTTCCACGAGGGGCCGAACTTCCTCACCATCGATCCCGAGGAGTGCATCGACTGCACGCTGTGCGAGCCCGAATGCCCGGTGGAGGCGATCTTCTCCGAAGAGGAGCTCCCCAAGGGACAGGAGCATTTCAAGGAGCTGAACGCCGAGCTCGCCAAGCAGTGGCCGGTGATCACCGAGAAAAAGGATGCGCCCGCCGACGCCAAGGAGTGGGAAGGCAAGCCCGACAAGCTGAGCTTGCTGGAACGCTGAGCCGCGAGAGACAGGACCGCGGGCCCTGTCCGCCAATAAACTCAGTGTTCCTCGTCCTTGAGGCGCTTCACCAGGACGTCCGGGGGCACGTACCCGGGCAGGATCTCCCCGTTCGCCATCACGATCGCGGGCGTCCCATCCAGGGCAAACTCCCGGCCCAGCGCCCAGGACCGCGCCACCGGGTTGTTGGGGCACGGCTTGGTCATCAGCGTCTGCCCGAGCTTGGCGCGGGTGAGTGCATCGTTACGGTCCGCGGAGCACCACACCTGCTCCGCCTTGGTCCAGGCTGAGGTGTTCGGCCCGGTGCGCGGATACAGCAGGTAGCGCACCCGGATGCCCAGGCGGTTGTACTCGCCGATCTGGCTGTGAAGCATGCGACAGTACGGGCAATCCACGTCCGTGAACACGGTGACGGTGTACTTGGGATCCTTCGGCCCGAAGATCAGCATGTCGCTTTCGGGAATCGCGGCGAGCATGCGCGTATGTATCTCGCGCCGGTGCTGTTCGGTGAGGTCGCGGTTGCTGCCGAGGTCGTACAGGTCGCCGCTGATGGCGAAGCGGCCGTCGGCGCTCACGTAGGCGATCTCACCGCCGCGGGTGTACTCCCACATGCCCGCGATCGGTGTGCTGCGGAACTCATCGGCACGCGCGCCCGGGATGTGCCGCGCGAGCTCCTCGCGCGGATCGGCCGTTGCGGCCGGCTGCTGCGCCGGCACAGGGTTCCAGGCCACCGCGCTCAGCAGCGCCATCAGCAACAGCAACTTCTTGGAGGTCATGGGAATTCCCGAGGCCAGGTGTTCGCCCTGGCGAGTTGGACCTGCGTGTCCGGCAAAGGTTCGCCGGTCGCGCGGGAGTGAGTGGGCGTCAGTCTAGCAGACCGCGACCGGGGCGACATGACGCGGTGGGCGCTAACACCGGGTGGTGTGTCAGCCGCGCGGGTGGTGCTGCGCGTGCAGCTCTTTCATGCGCTCGCGCGCCACGTGCGTGTAGATCTGGGTGGTGGACAGGTCGCTGTGCCCGAGCAGCAGCTGCACGACGCGCAGATCCGCGCCGTGGTTGAGCAGATGGGTCGCAAAGGCATGGCGCAGCGTGTGCGGCGAGAGCTCCTTGCCGATGCCGGCCTTGCGAGCGTAGCGCTTGATGATGTGCCAGAAGGCCTGGCGCGTCATGCGATCGCCCCGCCGGGTCGGGAACAGGTAGTCAGTCTGGCGCTCGAGCAGGATCTCTCCGCGCGGGCCGCGCGCGAATTCCTTCAGCGCGCGCATCGCCTCCTCGCCGAGCGGGATGAGACGCTCGCGATCGCCCTTGCCGACGATGCGGATGACGCCCTGATTGAGGTTCAGCTGCCCCTGGCGCAGGTTCACCAGCTCCGACACGCGCAGGCCGGTGGCATACAGCACTTCCAGCATGGTGCGGTCGCGGTTGCCGAGGGGATCGCCCACCGCCGGGGCGGCGAGCAGCGACTCCACCTCTTCCTCGGTGAGAGACCGGGGGAGCGAGCGGCCGATCTTCGGCATGGCGATCTGCGCGGTGGGATCCTCGCGGATCACGCCCTCGCGCATGTAGTAACGGAAGAAGCGCCGGAAACTCGACAGCTGGCGCGCGGTGGAGCGCGGCCGCGACCCGCCGCGCACCCGCGAGGCGATGAAATCCTGCAGATCCGCGCGCGAGGTGCGCATGATCCCCACGTCGCGCCCGGCCAGCCAGCGGGCGAGCGCGGTCAGATCGGCGCGATAGGCGGCCAGCGTGTTGGGCGAGAGGCCGCGTTCCATCCACACCGCGTCCAGAAAGCGGGAAACCGCCGGGTCAGCGGAGTCGGCGTGGGAGCTCGTGGCGATTGCCGCAGCCTGATTTGACAAGTCGTGTCTCGCTGGTCCTTGAGGACGCTGCCGGCGCGCAAGCGCCGTGTAAGGGGCCCGACTTCCGGGTAATGTGGTAAGCCAGTATGGTGAGCGCGCCAGACCCGCCGACGTGATGACCTTCACATCTGGATTCCGGCATTAACATAAAGAGAACCAGTTCACACCCGCAGGTTGCGCGAATCGCCTCACGCCCATGCCAGTAAAGCCCCCGCGGTCACCGCCTGCGCTGCGCGCGCTGTTCCTCGCCCCGGCAAAGCTCGTGTATGCCCTGTGGGCGGCACTCGCGTTCCTCGCGGTCGGCATTACGGCGCTGCTGCTGCTCGCGGGCCTGCCGGGGGTGGCGCGGCGCCGCGCGGCGGCCCGCGCCTGCGCGCGCGCCTACCTGTGGCT
>JBOIAH010000278.1:0-4398 GCA_050739055.1 Steroidobacteraceae bacterium
GGGCGGCCCACCCCGGGGGCTGGTATAAGGACAGAAGGGCGGCAGACGCCTCGCGACACGGTGAGGGGGCGGCTGCCGCCCTTGTTCTTTTTGGGCTGGCGGCGGCCCGCGGCGCTGGCAGCGCACCAGGAGACGCTCGGTGGGAAGACAGACCCCTCTCTACAGGCTGCACCAGGAGCTCGGCGCACGCATCGTCGACTTCGGCGGCTGGGACATGCCGGTGCAGTACAGCTCGCAGATCGGCGAGCATCACGCGGTGCGCCGCGCCGCGGGCGTGTTCGACGTGTCGCACATGTGCGTGGTGGAGCTGAAAGGCGCACGGGTGCGGGCGTTCCTCAGGCAGCTGCTGGCGAACGATGTGAACAAGCTGCAAGCGCCCGGCAAGGCGCTCTACAGCTGCATGCTCAACGAGCGCGGTGGAGTGATCGACGACACAATCGTGTATTTCCTCACCGACGCCTGGTTCCGCGCGGTGGTGAATGCCGGCACGCGCGACAAGGATCTCGCCTGGATCGGCGGCCGCGCGCAGGCCTTTGGCGTCACGGTGACCGAGCGCACCGATCTCGCCATGCTCGCCATCCAGGGTCCGGAGGCGCGCGCCAAGGCGGCGCAGCTGCTGCCGGCGGCGGACGCGGGTGCGGCGCTCGCGCTGGGCACGTTCGTGGGCCGCGAGCTGTCCGGGTGGTTCGTGGCGCGCACCGGGTACACCGGCGAGGACGGCTTCGAGATCATGATGCCGGCGGCGGACGCGGTGCCGGCGTGGCGCAAGCTGAATTCACTCGGGGTCGCATCCTGCGGACTGGGCGCGCGCGACACGCTGCGGCTCGAGGCCGGGATGAACCTCTACGGCCACGACATGGACGAGAGCACCGATCCGTTCGAGTCGGCACTCGCCTGGACGGTGGCGCTGGAGCCGCGGGAGCGCGACTTCGTCGGCCGCCCGGCACTGGAAGCGATCCGCGCGCGCGGCCCGGCGGCTAAGCTCGTCGGGCTGCTGCTCGAGGACCGCGGCGTGCTGCGCAACCACCAGAAGGTGCTGATCCCGCCCGGGGGTGAGGGCGAGGGCGAGATCACCAGCGGGACCTTTTCCCCGACGCTCGAGCGCTCGATCGCACTCGCGCGCGTGCCGGCGGCCACCGCGGACCGAGTGCAGGTGGACATCCGCGGCAAGCTTCTCAACGCGAAGGTGGTGAAGCCGCCGTTCGTGCGCCTGGGCAAATCCCTCGTTACCTGACCGAAGGGCCTTTCATCATGAGTAATGTTCCGGCGGATCTTAAGTACACCAAGTCCCACGAATGGCTGCGCACGCTCCCCGACGGCACGGTCGAGATCGGCATCACCGATCATGCGCAGCACGCGCTCGGGGACCTGGTGTTCGTCGAAGTGCCCGAGGCGGGCCGCACCGTGCAGGCGGACGAGCCGTGCGCGGTGGTCGAGTCGGTCAAGGCCGCCTCCGATGTGTACGCGCCGCTCGCCGGCGCGATCACCGCCGGCAATCCCCGGCTCGCCGCCGAGCCGGAGACCGTCAACACCGACCCCTACGGCGGGGGCTGGCTCATGCGCCTCAGGCCCGCGCCGGGGGCGCTCGCCGCCGCGCAGCTCATGCCGGCGGCGGACTATCAGAAAGTGCTGGAAGCGGAGGGCGGCTGATGGCCTTCATTCCTCATACCGAGGCGGACGTCGCTGCGATGCTCGCCGCCATCGGCGCGGCGCGTCTCGAGGACCTGTTCGACGAGATTCCGCAGAGCCTGCGTGCCAAGTCACTCGCGGGCGTGCCCGAGGAGCTCAACGAAATGCAGATCGGGCGCCTCATGAGCGAGCGCGCCGCGCTGGACGGAACGCCGCTGAACTTCATCGGCGCCGGCGCCTACGAGCACCACATTCCGGCGGCGGTGTGGGCCATCACCACGCGCGGGGAGTTCTACAGCGCCTACACGCCCTACCAGGCGGAGGCGAGCCAGGGCACGCTGCAGCTGATCTACGAATTCCAGACCATGATCGCGCGGCTGACCGGCATGGAGGTGGCGAACGCGTCGATGTACGACGGCGCCTCGGCCACCGCGGAGGCCACGCTCATGGCGGTGCGCGCCAACCGCAAGTCGAAGGCGGCGCGCATCCTCGTGCCGCTGACCGTGCACCCGCACTACCGCCGGGTGGCGCTCACGATGGCCGCAAACCAGGGCTTGAAGTTCGAGGAGCTGCCGTACTGCGCCGCCGAGGGCATAACGCCCGCCGGGTCGCTCGCCCGGTACGACGCTGAGGACGTGACCGCTCTCGTGATCCAGCAGCCGAACTTCTTCGGCCGGCTCGAGGACGTGGATGCGCTCACCGACTGGGCGCACGCGCGCGGGATCCTGGTGATCGCGGTGGTCAACCCCACCTCGCTTGGGCTGCTCAAGCCCCCGGGGGAGTGGGGCGAGCGCGGCGCGGACATCGCGGTCGGCGAAGGCCAGCCGCTCGGCGTGCCGCTGTCCTCCGGCGGCCCGTACTTCGGCTTCATGACCACGCGCATGGAACACGTGCGCCAGATGCCCGGGCGTATCGTCGGGCGCACGCTCGATGCCGCGGGCCGCGCGGCCTTCACGCTCACCCTGCAGGCGCGCGAGCAGCACATCCGCCGCGCCAGGGCCACTTCCAACATCTGCACCAACCAGGGCCTGCTGGTGACGGCGGCGACCATCTACCTCGCGCTCATGGGTGCGCAGGGACTGGCGCGCACCGCGGCCGCCGCGCACGCGCGCGCCCGCGAGCTCGCGGCGGGACTCGCCCGGGTGCCCGGCGTGCGGCTCGCGTTCACCGGCCCGTACTTCCACGAGGCGGTGCTGCTGCTCGATCGTCCGGTGGCACCGCTCCTGAAGGCGCTCGGCGCGCGCGGGATCCTCGGCGGGCTGGACCTCGCGCCGTACTTCCCCGAGCTCGGGCCGGCGCTGCTGGTGTGCGCCACCGAGACCAAGACGGCCGCCGACCTCGAGCGCTACCGCGCCTCGCTCGCGGACCTGATGCAGACGGCGCGCGCCGCCTGAAGCCGCACCTCAAAGTCGCTCAGGACTGCCCACATGCCCAGCCGTGAAAAACTGATCTTCGAGTACTCGCACCCGGGACGCGGCGCGAGCGACCAGTGGCCGCAGGATCCGGGCGCGGCGGCGCTCGCCGATCTGCCGGCGAAGTTGCGCCGCGGCCGCGCACCCGAGCTCCCCGAGGTGGGCGAACTCGAGACGGTGCGGCATTTCACCCGCCTGTCGCAGCTGAACTTCTCCATCGACACGCACTTCTATCCGCTCGGCTCGTGCACCATGAAGTACAACCCCAAGGCGTGTAACCAGTACGCGATGCTGCCGCAGTTTCTGGCGCGCCACCCGCTCGGCCACGAGTCCCACGGCCAGGGGTTCCTTGCCTGCATGCACGAGCTGCAGGAGATGCTCAAGGAGGTGACCGGCATGCAGGGCGTGGCGCTGTCGCCGATGGCCGGCGCGCACGGGGAATTCGCCGGCGTCGCCATGATGCGCGCCTATCACCGCGCGCGCGGGGACCTGAAGCGCAACGAGATCATCGTGCCCGAGACCGCGCACGGCACCAATCCGGCGACCGCGACCATGTGCGGGTGCGTGGTGCGCGAGATCCCGGTGGACGCCCGGGGCGACGCCGACCTCGCGGCACTCAAGGCCGCGGTCGGTCCCAACACCGCCGGCATCATGCTCACCAACCCCTCGACCCTCGGGGTGTTCGAGCGCGGCATCGTCGAGGTCGCGCGCATCGTGCACGAGGCGGGGGGCCTCCTGTACTACGACGGCGCGAACCTCAATGCGATCCTCGGCAAGGTGCGCCCGGGGGACATGGGCTTCGACGTCATGCACATGAACCTGCACAAGACCTTCTCCACCCCGCACGGCGGCGGCGGACCGGGCGCGGGGGCGGTGGGCGTGAGTGCGCGCCTCGCACCGTTCCTGCCGATTCCCATCGTCGGCAAAGAGGGCGAGCGCTATCGCTGGCTCGCGGAGGCGGACCTGCCGCAGTCGATCGGGCGTCTGTCGGCGTTCATGGGCAACGCGGGCGTGCTGCTGCGCGCCTACATCTACATGCGCCTGCTGGGGCGCGACGGCATGCGGCGCGTGGGCGAGTACGCCACGCTCAATGCCAACTACCTGCTCAAGCGCCTGCAGTCCGCGGGTTTCGAGGCCGCTTACCCCGACCGCCGCGCCAGCCACGAGTTCATCGTGACGCTGAAGAAGCAGGCGCGCGAGCTTAACGTGACCGCCATGGATTTCGCCAAGCGGCTGCTGGATCTCGGCTTTCACGCGCCCACTACCTACTTTCCGCTGCTGGTCCCCGAGTGTCTGCTCATCGAGCCGACCGAAACCGAGAGCAAGGACGTGCTGGACGCGTTTGTGACGGCCATGT
>JBOIAH010000279.1:0-4691 GCA_050739055.1 Steroidobacteraceae bacterium
GAGTCACCGGGGCGCGCGTCGTCTCGTGATCGAGAAACTCGCTGGCGTCGAACCCCACCACCGCTCGGCCCGCAAGCCGCGGGACGATCGAGTCTTCAGCGTTGTCGAACACCCACGCATAGTCTCCGTGACCCACTTCGCACCAGCGCGCGAGCCGCGCGTGCAAGCCCTCCGGGTCGGTGGGATCGAGAAACTCGAGCAGCCGCGACAGGCGCCGCGCCGGCGGGTCCAATGCCAAGGTGCCCCGCAACGCCTGCTCAAGATCCCCGTCCTCGCGGGCGGTGAGTGCCCGGCCCCCGGATGGGCGCACCAGCATTCGCAGCCAGGCCTTGAGGAATTCGACATGTCCGGGGGTCGCGGGAAGCTGCAGCGGGTTGAAGCCGGTCGGCGCGCCGTGCCTGAGCGCGAGATACTCGCCGCCGAGCGCCCGCACCAGGATCTCAAGTCCCCGATCCTTGTCGAAAATGACCTGGGTCGCGCCCTGGCGCTCGAGCATGGCGACGAGAAACCCGATGAATACGGTCTTTCCCGAGCCCGTAGGCCCGCAGATGAAGGTATGTCCGGTATCTTTGCGGCTTCCGCCGTCAGGATCCGAGGGATCGCTGGCGTGCAGAGAAAAGTAGTACGGAGAGCGCGCGCGGGTGCACAACAGCGTCAGCGCATCGCCCCAGTGATTGCCGCGCGCGCGCCCGACCGGATAGTTGTGGAACGGCACCATCGCCGCGAAGTTGCGTGACGTCACCGGCGCCTTGCGAGGACGTAACGCAAAATTGCCGGGCAACTGCGCCCAGAAAGCCGCCTCGAGGGCCAGATCCTCCCGCGCCACGGTCATGCCGGTATCGGCCAGGAGAGTGCGGGCGAGCGCTACCTCATCGTTCAGCGCCTTCAGTCGCCACGCCTGGTGCTCTTCTCCGGCAGGTTCCCCCACGTCGGCGAGTACCTGCAGAGAAAAGTGGTGATCGCCCATGACGAACTCATTGCTCGTGAGGCCATCGAGCGCCTCCTTGAGTTGCACCGCCTGGGACACGGCGAAATCCCCGGCGTTCGCCATGCGGTAGAACTGACGTTGCAGCAGCGCCTGGGCGGAAGCCTTGGTGAGAAAGGTGAACGAGTGCGTGAGAACCAGGGCAAACGGCGCGCAGAGCAGCCGGTTAAACATTCCCACAACGCTCGGAGTCGGGTACTCCTTGATGCCGAGCATGGCGCCCACGCGAGTCGCGGCGGGCATGCGGTACTCAATCGCCTCGGTACCAAAAAGCAGGCGCGTGGTCGCCAGAGCTTCATTGAGCGGCCCCCTTGGCAACGGCACGCGCCGTGACTCCCCGTTCACCAGCACGCTCAGGTACTCGAGCAGCGTCGAGCACCAGGTGTTCCCCCAGCGATAGATTCCCAGCACCTCCGGCTCGTACCGCGCAAGCGACGCGCGCACGGCCTGTGCGAGCTTGGCGCAGGCATCGAGCGCGGCGGCAAGATCTGCGGGACGCCCGCCCCGGCGGTTTGCGGACAGGGCACGCGCCAGCAGTCCCGCCGTCAGCCCCGCGGCGGGCCGGAACAGCACCGCCAGATACAATTCATTGACCATGAGCGTCTCGCCGGCGAGCCGCGCGCCGTAGCGGCTGGCGAGCGCCTCGGCGAAGCCGGCGCGCTGCCCCCGCACGGCCATGGCAGCGTGCTCCCGGCGCCGGATCACCTGGGACCACAGTGCGATGTCGGGGCTGGCCAGGTTGCGCCACAACACGTTCAGGCGCTCGTGCCAATTGTTGAGCTGCTCATCGTCGGCACTCTCGAAACTTGCGCCCCCGAGTCGAAACACCTGCAGGTAGTCGCCGAACACGGTGGTCACCACGCTCTCGGCCACGTGTGCGGCGTAGGGAATGTGCCCGGCAGCGGAGCGCTCCCGGTGCAGTGCCGCGCGCTGCCGCGGCTTCAGCACCTAAGCCCCTCCCCGAACATCCGTCACCGGGCCTGCGCCAGGCGGCAAGCAGCTACGGCGCGCCCCGGCGCGCGGCAGATCCAGCGCGAGCGGGCTGTAGCTGCTCGCCTTCCAGCGATGCAGGTTCGCGAGCGTCGCCGGCAGGCGCGTCCGGCCCCACATCAAGAGCAGGTCAAAGAATCTCGCATCGCGCGCACATAGGAGGACGCAAACGCCGTGAATCGGCGCACTCACAAGCAGAGTCAGCAGATTCTTGGTCAGAAGAAACGCCTCCATGGTGAACATGAGGTTGAACAGCAGCGCCGAGTAAGTGACCCCCCAGCGCATCGGCGGCCGCGTCGCGCCGACGAACAGTGGATCGGCGGTCAGTCCGGCATTGCGGGTCCTCACGTTGGCACCCCTCAAACGCCGAACATGCCGCGCACCCAGGAGACGATCTGCGGCGCGCCGAAGGCGATCGCGATCCCGAGAATGGCGCCGATGCACCAGCCCCACGACATGCGGTTCGCCATGGCCATGGCGCCGAGCGCCATGACCAGAATGATCGCGATGGGGGTGAGCCACGCCAGGATGTTGGTTTGCAGCGCGGTGGCGCCGGTCATGAAGGGCGAGGTGGCCTGCGCGAACGCGAGTAACGGGGCAGCGGCAAGCATGACGGCGAGCGCGCCGCGGGATGATCCGCGCGTGAAACTTCGACGGGTGACTTGCATCTTTCGGTCTCCGGGCAGTTACGGCGCACTCTGGCGTGCGTTCGCCTCCTGCGCGGCTCCCGGCGGCCGCACCGAGTCCTCTGCGCGGTGCGCTTCGCGCTCTTCGCGCTTCGCCTTGCCCGGCGCGCCGAAACGGAAGCCCTGGACGATGAACGAGTGGTCGTACTGCTTTTCCCCCTGCTCATCGGTCCAGTTGCTGGCGCGCACCCGCGCCTCGAGGATCAGCTGGTCTCCCTTGCGTGCGTTTCTCGCAATCGCCTCGCCCATGGCGCCGAATGCCACGAGCCACAGGCTGGTCACGACCTCGCGCGCCGTGCCTTCCTCGTCCTTGCCGGCGTAGTCGTTACCGACCAGGCACAGACGCGTGTAGCTTTTGTCACCCTTGGAGATGAGCTCCGGGTTACGGGCGAGATTCCCGACCGCGGTGAGCGTAAAACTGTTCATCGTGGGTGCTCCTCGAAGGAAGTGTTGGTTGCCGGGCGTCGGAGCACAGTCTAGTCACCGCGGCATTGTTTGGAATCGCGTTTGCGTGCCTGTTTGTGCAGAAACGCCCACGGTGCGCGCGCGCCGTCCGCGAGCGGCAGGCAAGTCGTGTATCGTTGCGCCTCCGGCCGCCTGATGGAGCACCCTCATGTCATTCGCGGATACAACACCCGCCGACGGAACGGTTGAAGAGTGTCTGGATAGACTCAACGAGTTCATGGCGGGACTGCAGCGCTATCCCGCGACCGTGCAGGCGGTGGCGATGCGCGTGCATCTCGAGGCGCTGCTGCACGCGCTTCTCGAAGACAAACTCTGCACGCGCGAGGACGTGCGCGACTTCGTCAGAGAGCTGGAAAGGGAAGCGCTGCAGTACGAGGCTTGAGTGAGACGGGTGACTTTTCTATCTGGCCACGCCTGGAATCGCCCATTGCACGCCGGCGAACCGCGCGAAATCCCGATCGAAACTCACGATTCTCGCGTCATGCTCAATGGCGAGAGCCGCCAGGTGCGCATCCGTGGTCAAGTTCCCTGCGGTGCCGGCGGCCCGCAGCAGTCCGCCGAGCACTTGCGCGTGCCGCTCGCCCGGATGCACGAGCTGCGCATTCGGATGATCGAGCCAGTGCTCGATTACACGCAGTGAGTCCTCGACCGACAACGGCGTGGGGAATATCCCGCTGCGGGTGCTCAGCCGCAGAAACGCGAGCAGGGCGACCCAGGCGAACCCGACTCCGCGCGGCGCTGCATAGCCGTCCTCAAGCGCCCTGAGCGCGGCAGGGTGCTGATCGCTCGCTGTGTTGACGGCGAACAGCAGCGTATTCACGTCCGGCAGGATCACCTGACTCGCCGGTGGCTGCGGATGAGTTCCTCGTCCTCGAGCTCCGCCGCGAGCGCTAAGGCTTTCGTGAGATCTGCCCGCGGCTTGCCCATGTCGAAGGTCAGCGGCCGAAACGGCTCGGCGCGCTTACCTGCGCCCCGCAGGCCCGCACGTACGGCGTTGTTCAATACCCGCTTGAAGGGCTCGCCGCTTTGCCGCACCTGCTTGCGCAGCAGGGATGCAACGTCCGGATCCAGGGTTACCGTGGTTCTCACTTATCACCATGATGCCTACTAACATGCTGTCATGATGCTATACGCTCGACCCACGGCTGTCAAAAACGCCGAAGCGATCGCCGGCGGGTGCCCATGCCTGTACGTCTGGTTCCGGCACCTATTTGGTTTTTGTTTTCAGGTTGGGCCCCATGGGTCAGGCCCCATGCCCTAGCGCTGAATCGGATCCCGCGACCGGTCGGCGCGCGGCTCGGCGTCCTCGCGGGATGAGTCCTTGCGCGACGGCTGCGGCCGCGCGGGCTCCACGCGTGGCGCCGGCGGCCGTGCGGGCGGCGGCGCGGGACGGTACTGCGGGCGGCTCACCGGAGGCGGACTCGGTGCCGCGCGCGGCGCGGGCTCGGGTGCGATGTGCTCGGGTGCGATGTGGATGGGCGCGCTCGGGCGGTAGGCCGGCGGTGCCGCCACCGGGTGCGCATGGGCGTGCGTCGGATCATCGAACGCGAACGCGCGTTGCGGCG
>JBOIAH010000280.1:0-2710 GCA_050739055.1 Steroidobacteraceae bacterium
GTGCTGGTGACCGGGCCCACCGGCAGCGGCAAGACCACCACGCTGTACGCCGACCTCAATGAGATCAAAACCGATGAGGATAAGATCGTTACCATCGAAGATCCGGTCGAGTACCAGATTCGCGGCATCACCCAGATTCCGGTGAACGAGAAGAAGGGGCTGACCTTCGCCCGCGGGCTGCGCTCGATCCTGCGGCACGATCCGGACAAGATCATGGTGGGCGAGATCCGCGATCCGGAGACCGCGCAGATCGCCATCCAGTCAGCGCTCACCGGTCACCTGGTGTTCACCACGGTACACGCGAACAACGTGTTCGACGTCGTCAGCCGTTTCACGCATATGGGGGTGGATGCCCACGGCTTCGCCTCGGCGCTGTCGGCAGTGCTGGCACAACGCCTGGTGCGCATCGTGTGCGAACAATGCTCCGAAGCCTACATGCCCTCGCGCGAGTTGCTGGAAGAATCGCACGTTCCGGTCGTCATCTGTGCCTCGTACAAGTTCCGCAAGGGGCGCGGCTGCGGTCACTGTCGCGGGACCGGCTATCACGGGCGCAGGGCGGTCGGTGAGTTGATGATACTGAACGACGAGATACGCGAGGCGATCGTCAGCCGCGTGCCGGTGCGGCAGCTCAAGGAGCTGGCGCGGCAGGCCGGGGTGCGGCTGATTCGCACCGCGGCTCTGGATCTGGTGCGGCGCGGATACACCACCGTCGAGGAGGTGAATCGTGTCACCATTATGGCGTGACGAGGTCGGGGCGTACCTCTCCCCGCACCGCTTGTGCCTGGTGCGCATGAAGCGCGGCGTCAAGCCGAAGCCCGCCGCCGAGTACGAGCAGCGCTTCGCGAGCACCAGGACCGATTCCTGGAGCGCGGCGCTCGAGGCCTTCGCGCTCATGCTCGGCCAGCCGCCGTGGGGCGGCGCGCGCACCCGGGTGGTGATCGCCGATCACTGGGCGCGCTACGCGATCGTGCCCTGGGTGGCGGCGCTGAGTTCCGCGCACGAGCGGCTGGCGCACGGCCGGCAGCTTCTGACCAGCCTGTACGGCGAGGCGGTAGCGGCCTGGGACGTGCACATCTCGGAAGCGCCGCCGCAGGCGACGCGGGTCGCGTGTGCCGTTCCGGGGGAATTGATCGCCGGGGTGAGCGCGGCCTGCGCCGCGCAGGGCAGCGCGCTGCTTTCCCTGCAACCGCAGCTGGTGGCCGCCTACGAGGCCTGGCGGCACTGCCTGCCGCGGGCCAACGCCTGGTTCGTGAGCGTCGAGCAGGGCTCGCTCGCGGCGGCGCGCCTGGACCGGCACGGCTGGGCGCGGGTGCACGGCGTGAGGATCGGCGCGGACTGGATTCGTGAGCTCAAGCGGCTGCAGACCTTTGGCCGGCTCGCCAGCAACACCCCCGAGGAAGGGCAGGTGTACGTCGACGCGCCGCACGCGTGGCGTGAGGTCGCAGCGGCTACGGCAAGTGCCACGGATGCGAGCGGATTGCAGTGGCTCGAGGAGCCGAACGGGCCGATGACGACGCTGCAGCGTCTGGGCAGGACCCGGCGGTTGGCAGCGTGAGCGCCCCGCTCGTCACCGTAGACTTCGTGACCCGGCGTTCCCCGCTGACGCTCGCCGGCGGCGTGCTGCTGCTGCTGGGGGTGAGCGCGGCGGGGGCCGCGTGCCTCGAATACCGGCTGATCCAGACGCGCCGCGCCGGCCTGGAACTGAAGCTCGAGGCGGCAATGCGGCACGGCCAGCGTGACCCCGCCGTGGATGCCCGCTCTGCCGGGCTGACGGAAGAAGCGGGCCGCGTGGCCCTAGAGCTCGGCACTCCGTGGACGAGACTCCTGACGGAGCTCGAAGCCGCGAGCCACGACTCCGCCGATCAGATCGCGGTCCTGTCCATCGAACCGGATCCCGCCAAGCACAGCGTCCACATCACCGGCGAGTCGCGCAACCTGCCGCTGGTGCTCGCCTACCTGCAGCGACTGCAGAGCAGCTCCCTGCTGCGCGACCCGATGCTGGACAGCCATGAGGTGAAAACCGATGACGCACAGCGCCCGGTGCGCTTTGCCATGAGCGCGCAGTGGAGGGAGCTGCCGTGAGCACCGCAGAGCGGCCGCCGATCGCACCGGTGCCTGCCATGGCGGAGGCGCCGGCGGCGCCTGCGCCGGTGCTGGCCCCCGCCACGACCGTGCGCGGCGCGGTGACCGCTCTGCCGGGGCGCACCTCGACCCTGGTGCGGGTGCAGGGGCTCGCCACCCGGCTGGTGCCGCAGCTGCAGTATCAGCTCGCGCGCCTGGGACTGGCCGGCCACGCGGGGCTCGCGGCGCTGATCGCCGCCCTGGTGGTGGCGATGAGCGTGGTCGCGCCGGCGCGTCACTCGCTCGAGGCGCTGAGCGCGGACCTCGCGCGCGCGCAGCACCCATCGGAGGCGGCGCTGGCCAATGAGGCGGTACCGCACCTGCTGGCTTCACTGCCCACGCGTGCGCAGATGCCGGCGGTGCTCGCGCAGGTCTTTGGCCAGGCGCGCGAGGCCGGCGTGTCGCTTGACACCGGGCATTACGTGTACACCCCCGCACGCTCGGGCACGATCGGCCGCTATGACCTCGAGTTCCCGGTCAAGGCGGCCTATCCCGACATTCGCAACTTCATCAATCACACCCTGACCGCGGTGCCGGCCGCCGCGCTGAGCAAACTGCACGTCGAGCGCAAGACCGTGGGGGACCCGGT
>JBOIAH010000281.1:0-13237 GCA_050739055.1 Steroidobacteraceae bacterium
GCACAGGTAGGAGGCGGTCAGCGCCAGCAGATCACGGTTCCTGAGCAGCTCCCACACGCGTCGCCACGAGATTGCATAGTCCACGCGTGCGGCGGAGTGCGCGCCAAGCTCCGCCAGCTCGGCCGCGCCGACGGCCGGATGTTCGGCGGGGGTGTCCCGCCCATACCACGCCCACCAGAAGATCAGGACCAGGGCGGGCAGGGCGGTCCAGGCGAGCGCCCGCTGCCAACCGAAGGCCGACATGAGCCAGGCAATGAGCGGCGGCGTGAGCGCCGCCCCCAGGCCGAGCCCCATGCTTTGCAGCCCCTGCACCAGCGGCCACTTGTCAGGCGTGAACCAGGTCTCAAAGACGCCGGCGGAGACCGGGAAGATCGGAGCCTGGGAGGCGCCGAGCACCAGCTGCCCGGCGGCGAGAGCCACCAACAGCCCGGTTCCGGCGAGCAGCAGCGGAGTGAGCGGGGTTGCCAGCGTGGCGGCGAACGCCACCAGCCCGATGATGACGAACATCAATCTCGCCCCCAGACGCTGGCCGATCACGCCGCCGGGGAACTGCATGACCGTGTAGCCCACCAGCAGCGCCTGCTCGAGCCAGCTGAGCTGCATCTGGCTCAAGCCGAGCTGCGGCATCATCTGGTAGCTGGCGACGGTGATGCTGCGCTGCTGCAGATAGGCGATGAACCCGAAGCCGAACAGGAAGCAGAAGATCCGCCAGCGCACCCGCACGCGCTGCGCCCGCCCGGTCACGTCGGATCGACCGCGTCGCCGATCCGCTCCAGGACGTAGCGACGGATGTCGAGATTGAAGTCCTCCATGGGAGCGTAATAGCCGCGCTCGTGCACCCGCGCACCGATGCCTTGCTGGACCGCCTCGCAGATCGCCCAGTCCTGGCGGTTGACCAGATCCCAGAATGTCACGGCGTCACCCGGGTCGAAGTCCGCCTTGGCGATCTCGAACGGCTCGAACAGGAAATGGCACGCGATGCGGGTGTGCGCGGCGCTGCGCGGCTGCAGTACGAAGATCGCGGCATGATCGCAGGCGAGACTCACGAACAGGTTGGGGTAGACGAGCTCGCCCTTGTGGCGCACCCGCTCGTCCTCGTTCAGCGCCGCAAAGGCGCGGCGGCGGGTCGTGCCGGTCATCGTGAAGGTGTAGGCGCCGTCGCGGTGCGGAATGCCGCGCGCCCAGTCGAGGTTCGCGCCGCCGCGATCACGGAACGCGGGCACCACTTCGCACAGCTGCGGATGCACGCCGGCGCAGTGGTAGCACTCGTTGTAGTTCTCGCAGATCACTTTCCAGTTGGCCGCCACCTCGTAAAGGATCGAATGACCGATGCGCAGTTCGCTTAAGGGGTAGCGCTCGAGCCGCGCGGGAATTGCGCCGAGCTGCTCCTGCAGCGGCACGGCCGTGGCGGGAGTCAGGTTCAGAAACACGAAACCGCCCCACGACTCGACCGCGACCGGGTACAGGCTGAACAGCCCCCGCTCGAACTGCGGCTGCGTGGAGAGGTGCGGGGCGGCGACGAGCCGCCCTTCGAAATCGTAGGTCCACTGGTGGTAGGGACAGGTGATCCGCCCGGCGGCTACACCGCCGGCTAAGTGCTCCTGGCCGGTGGGCACCGCGGCAGGATCCCGGCACAGCCGCGTACCCCGGTGCCGGCAGACGTTGTAGAACGCGCGCAGCCGGCCCTCGCGGGTGCGCACCAGCAGGATGCTCTCGCCGAGGACCTCGAGCACGCGATAGCCGCCGGGCTCCGTGAGTTGCTCCTCGCGACCGGCACACAGCCATTCGCGGCAGAAGATTCGCTCCTTCTCCAGCGCGAACACCCGTTCGGAGTGATACCAGCTCGAGGGCAGGGTCGGTTCCAGGCCCGCCAGTCGCGGCGGCATCTCGTGGGCGCTCAACTGCGTCTCTCCAGCGGCGCATCACGCCGCAAGGCGAGCGTCTCGGGGCCGGCGTCCAGCTCGCGGGCATAGCGATGGCCGCCGTAGACGGCGTGCACGATCGCACCCGGGGCGAGCGCATCCCCTATCCGGGTGACGGATTGGATGCCGGCGCCGGCGAGCTCCTGCGCCCGGGCGGTGAGCGCGGCGTGCAGGGCGTCGTTGGCGAAACGGGCGCCGACGATGACGAGCGAGGCGCAGGCGAGACGCGTTTCGGCATGGGTGAACTGGTTGGCGAGGGCGAGCTCGCCGCGCTCGAAAGCGGTCACGCGCGAGAGCGTGTGCAGCGCGATCCCGGCCGAGGCAAGCGCGCGGTGAACCTGCGGCTGTTCGTTGCTCATGATGGCCCACGCGGAGGCATGCCCGGCCGGTGTCACGTAGCGTACCGAGTGTCCGCCTTTGGCGAGGTATTCTGCAAGGACGCTCCCCATGTAGTAGTTGTCGAAGTCGTAGACGACGACCGGATCCTCGATCCGGGCGCCGGCGGCGACGTCGTCGGGCGTGAAGACGCCGGGGCCGTCGAGCTGGCCCGCGGGGATCTCCAGCGCGGAGTACAGCAGGCGCGCCCAGCGCGCGCCCGTGGCGATGACGACGTGCGTGTTGCCCAGCTCGAGGATCTCGTCGGCCGAGAGGCGGTTGCCCCGATACACGTTCACGTTCGCCAGCCCTTGCAGCTGCCCGCGCCGCCACTCCAGCACGCGGCCCCAGGCCGCCAGCCCGGGCAGACGGGTTTCGAAGCGCAGCCGGCCGCCGAGCTCCTCGCCGGCCTCCGCGACGTTCACCTCATAGCCGCGGCGGCCGAGCGACAGCGCGCACTCCAGGCCGGCGGGACCGGCGCCCACGATGAGCACCGAGCAGGCGCTGCGGGCCGGCGCGATGCGTTCCGGATGCCAGCCGCGGCGCCACTCCTCCCCGGCGGTCGGGTTCTGGGTGCACCTCACCGGCACACCGTCGTGCCAGCTCGAGATGCAGATGTTGCAGCCGATGCACTCGCGGATGTCCTGCTCGCGGCCCGCGTCGATCTTGTTCGGCAGAAACGGATCCGCGATCGAGGGCCGCGCGGCGCCGATGAGATCGAGCACGCCGCGCTTGATCTGACCGACCATGGTGTCCGGAGAGGTGAAGCGGCCGACGCCCACCACCGGCTTAGCCGTGAGCTTGCGCACGAAGTCGATGATCGGCTCATGGCTGCCCTCCGGCGCGAAGCGCGAGGGGGCGCAGTCGGTGGGCGAGGAGTCGAGCTTCACGTCCCACAGGTCGGGCAGCTCGGCAAGCAGCCCCACGACCTCGTGCGCTTCCGAGGCCGCCACCTCGCTCGGCCGCGAACGAAGCTCCTCGAGGCTGATGCGCAGCGCCACCGCGCACTGCCCCGCGACCGCCTCGTGCGTGGCTTCCAGCAGCTCGCGCACGATGCGCACCCGATTGCCGACGCTGCCGCCGTAGCCATCGGTGCGCTGGTTCCACTCCGCCAGCAGGAACTCGTACGGCAGATAGCCCATGCCGGCGTACACGTAGACGATGTCAAAGCCCGCCCGCCGGGCCCGGCGCGCCGCTTGCGCCTGGTGCGCGAGCAGTGCCCGGATGTCATGGTTGTCCATGGCCCGTGGCCGCTGGTTACCCATGAAATTCACGTGCGTGGCCATCCACGAGGTGCCGGAGGGAGACACGGGGGGAATGCGGGTGGTGCGGTTCATCACCGAGCCGCCCCCGTGCCACAGCTCGATGCCCGCAAGGGCACCGTGCCGGTGCACCGCCTCGGTCATCAGGGCGTGCGCGCGGATGTCGTCGTCATCCCACAGGGTCGCGAAGGGCAGGGGCGAGTCATCCGAGCTCGGGTCGATCGAGACATAGCCGCTGCAGACCACGCCCCATCCGCCTTCGGCCTTGGTCTCGCGGAACGCCGCGCGCATGCGGGGCATGGAGTTGGTCATGCCGGCGGCATGCGGTACCGCGTAGAAGCGATTGCGGCTCGTGACCGGTCCGATTCTCACCGGCTCGAACAAAACATCGTAACGCGGGTTGCGCGCCATGGCTCAGGCGAGTCTGCCCGTTGTTGAGCGAATGCTCAATACGGCCGCGAACCGCTATGCTGGTGCCAGGTAGGTCCGTGGTCCGCCGCGAGGAACGTCTCATGCGCACTCGGTTGCTGGTTCGCTGGTCTCTCGTCGCTCTGCTGCCGGGCGTGCTGTGCGCGCAGGCGATCGCGCCGGACACCGCCGAGCCCGGTTCGGTGCAGGAGATCGCCCGGGCGACGACCGAGGCGCGGTTTCTCTCGCCCTGGGTCTCCTATCTGCCGGCATCCGCCACCGTGGTCTCGCCGCGGACTTTTCTGCACCGCATTCCGGGGGCGCCGGGCGAGCTGGTGGATTCCTCGACGGCCTACGGCTACTGCCGGGCGCTCGCCGCCTCCTCGCCGCGCGTGCGACTGTTCACCATCGGACGCTCGGAGGAGGGCCGCGACATCGTGCTGCTCGCAATTGCGGACGAGCAGGGTATCCGCAACCTCGAGCGCCTCAAGGCGGCGACCGCGGCGCTCGCGGATCCGCGCAGGACGGACCCGGCGGCAGCCGAGCAGCTCGTGGCGACCGGCCGCCCGATCTACTACTTCAACGCGGGGCTGCACTCTGACGAGACCGGATCGACCGAATCGGTGCTGGAGCTGGCCTATCGTCTCGCGGTCTCCGAGCAGCCGATGATCCGGCGCATCCGCGAGCGTGTCGTGGTGCTGATCAACCCGGTGTCCAATCCCGACGGCCGCGACAAGCAGGTCGAGTGGTTCTACCGCTATCTCAAGGGCAAGACGGACCTGGCGAGCCTGCCGCGGCAGGCGCCGCCCTACTGGTCGAAGTACGCGTTCGTCGACATCAATCGCGACGCGCACCAGCAGGTGCACGAGACGACCAAAGCGGTGTTCCGCATGTTCTACGAATGGCATCCACAGGTGATCCACGACCTGCACGAGAGCGTGGCGCTGCTCTTGACGTGGAACGGCACGGGCCCCATCAACCAGCACGTCGATCCGCTCACCTACGCCGAACGGCTCGAGCTCAGCTTCCACGAAGTGCAGACGCTGACGGGGCTCGGGATGCCGGGCGTGTGGACCTGGAATTTCGGCGACGACTTCGCGCACCTGTACCTGGACGCCATCGCGACCAACCACAACGCCGACGGCCGCGGCTACGAGACCTTCGGCAACGGTACCGCCGAGACCCTCACCCCCGAGCAGCCTGCACAGGACAACTCGGTCGAATGGTACCGGCCCCTGCCCCCGCCGCCGCAGAAGACCTTCCGCTGGTCGGCGCGCGACAACGTCAACTACAACGAGACCGCCATGCTCGCGGCGCTCGATGACACCGCGCAGCAGTCGAAGACGCTGCTCAGAAACTACTACCTCAAGGCGCTGCACTCGTACCGCAGAGGTATCGATGAGACGCCGTACGGCTTCTTGATCCCCGACGGGCAGGGTGATCCCGCGCGGGTCGCGCAGCTCGTGGCGCGGCTGCTCGCGCAGGGCATCGAGGTGCAGCGTGCACCCGCAGAGATCACTCTCAGGGAAGGCAGGTTTCCGGCCGGCACGTACGTCGTGCGGCTCGACCAGCCTTACCGGGACTACGCGGTCGACCTCCTCACCCCGCAGAACTACCCGCAGGACGCCGGCGAGGCCTACGACGATATTTCCTGGGAATTGCCCGCCAACTATCACCTGGCGGTGATCCCGACCGCGGACCCGCAGGTGCGCGCGCTGGCTCTTACGCCGCTACGCGAGGCGCCCCATCCGCAGGGGAAGGTCGAGGGCGGCGGACCGGTGTACGTGCTCAAGGACACGGGACAGGAGGGGCTGCTCGAAGCGCGCTACCGGCTGGCGCGATTCCGCGTTTCGATCGCCGAGCGGCCGTTCAAACTGAATGGCGCCGACTACCCGGCGGGGTCGTGGATTCTTGCGTCCCAGCCGGGACTGACGGCGGCGGTGCGCGCCGCGGCGGACACACTCGCGCTCGACTTCGCCAGCACCGCCTCGGTGCCGGACGTGGCGCACCACGACGCGCCCGTGCCGCGCCTCGGACTGTGGGTGCCGTGGGCGGATACCGACACCATCGGCTGGGCGCGTTACTCGCTCGATCAGCGGCACATTCCCTATGTCTACGTTCGGGACGAGGACATCCGCGCCGGCCGGCTGCGCGACAAGTACGACGTGCTGCTCTACGGCCACGTCGACCTGGAGCTTGCCGAGCAGATCCACGGGATCCCGAAGGCCTGGGGCCCCATGCCGTTCAAGAAGACCGCGGCGACCCCGGCCTTCGGCACCCCCGCCTCATCCGATGACATCACCGGCGGAATCGGCTGGAGCGGACTCGCCGAGCTGCAGCGCTTCGTCGATTCGGGGGGACTCCTGATCACGCTCGGCAGCGGCTCGATGCTGCCGCTCGAGGGTGGCATGGTGCGCGGCGTGCGCCGCGAGTCCGGGGGCGTACCCCGCAGTACCCAGGGAGGCGGAGCCGCCGCCGCCGCCGCCGCGCAGTCGTCCGTGGCACGGACGCCGGGATCACACGTGCGCGTGTCGTTTGCGCGGCCCGACCACCCGATCGCCTACGGCTATCCGGCGCGCACCTGGGTGTTCCGCCAGAACTTTCCCGTGTATTCCGTACCGCGCCGCTGGTTGCGCATGGCGTACTGCACGACATGTCTCGATGGCCCGGTCGATCCCAGCGGCGTGGTACTCGAGTGGGGCGACCGGGAGGGAGCGCCATTCGTCGTGAGCGGTCAGGCATGGGGGGAGGAGAGTCTCATCGGGCATCCCGCCATCCTCGACCTGCGTTCGGGCGCGGGCCACGTGATCGCGTTCAATTTCAATCCGCTGCATCGCGATCTCAATCGCGGCGATCAGCGCATGCTGTGGAACGCTATCATCAACTGGCGCGCGATCCTGAGGGAGCGCTGACTCGCGCGCCGTCAGCGCGGTGCGGCAGCGCAGTCAGGCCTGAGCGATCGCGTAGCGGCGCACGTGCGCGTACCACCAGTACACCGGCACGCCGGCAAGGCTCAGCGCCAGCGCCCACAGGAGCGACCTGGTGCCGATGCCGATGCAGACCCAGACGCAATACACTGCCGCGATGAGCGCCGCCGCAAACCAGCGCAACTCGCGCGCGCCGGGCCGCGGAATTCTTCCCCGGCGCCACAGCACCAGCACCGCCAACGCACAACCGAAATACATCGGCAGGTTGGCGGCGGTTACCACGACGCTGAGGAAGATGAATACGCCGGCCATCGAATCGTTGTAGTTCATGAGCAGCATGACGCTCGCCGCAAGCCCCGTGAGCAGGAACGCGCGCGTCGGCGCACCGTGCGCATTCACTTTGCCCATGGCCGGCGGAAAGCCGCCGTGCCGGGCGAAGCTCACGGTGATCTCCCCGAGCACCAGCGTCCAGCCGTTGAGCGCCCCCAGGCCGCTCACGATCACGAACGCCGCCAGCAGCCTGCCGAAGCCGGAGCCCAGGAAGCGTGAAAACAGGTCGGCGAACGGCGCATTCGAGGTCGCGAGCTCCGCCTGCGGGATCAGCAGCATCGGCACCATCGAGATGCAGATGTAGATGAGCGCCACGATGAGTGTTCCGGCGAAGGTAGCGCGCGGGATCGTGCGGCCCGGATCCTTGACCCTGCCGGCCGGCATCGCGGCGCATTCGACGCCGAGCATGGCAAACAGCGCGATGGTCGAGGCGGCGATCACTGCCGGGAGCGACACGGGCGTCGGTGGAACGTGCACCAGCGGCGCGGCGTGAGGCGCAAGCAGCGCCCACACGCCCAGCGCGACGATGCCGGCCTGTGGCAACAGCTTCAGCGCGGTGCTGAGCACCTGAACCCAGCCGGCGGTACGCACGCCCAGCACGTTGATCACCACAAACGCCCACAGCAGCGACAGCGCCGTGACTGCCGCCAGAGCGCGATTGACGTTCAACACGGGAAAGAAGATCGACAGGTAGCCGACTACCCCGATGGCGATCACTGCATTGGTGACCCAGGTCGAGACCCAATAGCACCACAGCATGACGAAGGCGACGCCGTCGCCGAACGCGCGGCTGGCGTAGGCGTACGGTCCGTCGTCCTGCGGAAAGGCCCGCGCCAGGCCCGCGAATACCCAGGCCACGAAAATGCACCCCGCCGCGGTGATGAGCCATGCGGGCAGGGCGTTCAGGCCGTAGGGGGCGAGTGCCGCGGGCATCATGAAGATGCCGATGCCGATGGTGTTGCCCACGACCAGCGCGATGCACATCAAGAGGCCCAGCGCGCGCGGGCTTTCGGCGGCGCTGCGCACCTGCGGCGTGCCGCCTAGCACATCGCCGACGCTTCGGTGAGCGCCGTCTCGATCAGTCCCATCGCCTCATCGACGTGCGTACGGCCGATCATGAGCGGCGGAATGAACCGCAAGGTGCTCAGGCCGCAGGCCAGCAGCAGCAATCCGTTGTGGAATGCCCGGGTCAGCACCGCATCGCACAGCGCTCGGGCGGGCGCACGAGTCGCGCGGTCGGTCACCAGTTCCATGCCGATCATGAGCCCCTTGCCCCTGACGTCACCGATGCACTCGAAGCGCTGCTGCAGTTCCCGCAGGCGTGCGAAAAAGTATTCACCGACCTGGGCGGCGTTGGCCGCGTATTCATTCTCCACCAGCTCGAGGGTGGCGAGCGCCGCCGCGCAGCATAGCGGATTGCCGCCGAAGGTGTTGCCGTGCGCACCGCGCTTCCACTTTTCCATGTGAGCGCGGCGGGCCACCACGAGGCCGAGCGGCAATCCCGAGGCGAGGCCCTTGGCGAGCGTCATGATGTCCGGCGCCACGCCCCAATGCTGGCTGGCGAACATCCTGCCGGTGCGTCCGATGCCGCACTGCACCTCGTCGAAGATGAGCAGAATTCCGTGCCGGTCGCACAGCGCCCGCAGTCCCGGCAGGAAACTGTCCGGCGGCACGAGATATCCGCCTTCACCCTGGATGGGCTCGACCAGGATCGCCGCGACCTCGGCGGGCGGCACGTTGCTTTGGAACAGCACGGTCTCGATGTAGTCGATGACGGCCTTGCCCTGATCCGCGCCGGCGAGCAGCGGACGATAGAGGTTGGGGTAGGGCACGTGGGTCACGCCGGGCATGGTGGGGAAGAATCCTGCCTGCTGGGTGTACTTGCTGGAGGTGAACGCCAGCGAACCCATCGTGCGGCCGTGAAAGCCGCCGAGGAAGCCGATGAAGCGCGGGCGCCCGGTCACGTAGCGCGCCAGCTTGAGCGCGCCTTCGACGGATTCCGTGCCGCTCTGGCACATGAACACCTGCGCGGGCCCGCGCAGCGGATCGAGCGCGTTGATCTTCTCGGCGAGCCGCGTCATGCGCTCGTGCCAGTAGTCGGACGAGATGTGCAGGAAGTCATCTGCCGCCTCCTTGATCGCCTGCACGACCTGCGGATGCGCGTGCCCGGTGCTGCACACACCGATGCCGCCCATGAAATCAAGATAGCGGTTGCCATCCACGTCCCAGACCTCGGCGCCACGGCCCCTGGCCATCACGAACGGATAATCACGCGGATAGGACGGGGTGGTGACCGGGCGGTCGCGCTCGAGCAGCGCCTGCGCCTTCGGGCCGGGCAGCGCCGTGCGGATGTGGGGTGAGCGCATGTCAGATTCCTGTGATGCGGATAGGAGCGCCGTGAGCGGCGCGGGTACGCGCCTGCAGGTCGCGCAGAGTCGCCAGCTCGGCGGCTTGCGGGGGCGGCAGAATCTCCAGCGTCTCCGCCACCTGCAGCGGCCAGCCGGTCGCCGCGCGCACCGCGTCGACGGTGACTCCCGGGTAGACCGCTGTCAATTGCAGTTCCTGACTGGTTGGGTTGGGCCGCAGCACGCCAAAGTCGGTTATCACGGCTTGCGGACCCTCGCCCGGACAGCCGCTCGCCCCGCGGGCACCGGACCCTTCCAGGAAGCCGCACGAGGTGCGAAAGTCGAGCCGCGGCACGAAGCTGCGGGAAGACTGCCTCATGACCACCAGCACTTCGCGCGCATGGGTGGAGATCTCCGGCGCGCCACCGGCCCCCGGCAGACGCACCGCGGGGTGCGAATAGTCGCCGATGACGGTGCTGTTCAGATTGCCGAAGCGATCGATCTGCGCAGCTCCCAGAAAGCCCACATCGATGCGGCCGCGCTGCAGGTAGTGGGCGAAAATCTCCGCCAGCGGCACGATGCAGGTCGCGGTGGCGTGGTCGCGCACCCCGAGCACTTGACGCTGCATCCACGCGAGGAATGCCTGCCGATCGCGCGCGATCTCATCCCACGCGTGATAGAAACCATTGTCGCGCGGGTAGTAGCCCTGGGCGTAAGAGGGATAAGCGCCGCCCGGCACGACGCTGGCGGAGGTAATCACCCACGCGGGCAGCACGACCGCGTTCATCTCGGTTCGCAGACTCGCGACCTGCTCTTCAACCGTTACCAGCAGGCGCCGCGCGGCCATGGCCGCCTCCTTCGCCGCCCCGAGGATCCCGCGGATCAGGACATTCCCCGCGGCATCGATCTGCTGCGCGTGCAGGATGGTGACGTCCGGATTGATGGCTGGCACCGCAGCAAGGGAGGCGCCCGTGAACGGACAGCGGATCGTTTTCACGCCAGCCTCCGGGACGCGCAGCAGATCCGTTGCGGCATGGTGGCGCATCAGGCCGCACGGCAGGCCGCTGGCGCCCGCCTGATACGCGACTGCCATCTCCGCGTGGGTGAACTCGCACAGCGTCAGGGGTTGCGGCCACTGTCTCTCAACGGCGTCGCGCAGGCGATGCAGCGAACCCACGCCGGGATTGCCACCCCAGGAAAAGGTGAGCCGCGCAGCGCACCCCATGCCGATCATCTGGTCGTAGACCAGATCGGGCGTCATACGAATCAGATGCAGGTTGCGCCGCTGCTGGCGGATGATTTCATGAGCGGCGGCAAAGGGAATGAGGTGGGTGAAGCCCTCCAGCGCGATACTCTGGGCATCACCCACGTGAGATGCGATCGCATCGGCTAGCGACAACACTTCCATGGGCTCATTCGACGACGGTCTGCGACTGCTCGCGCAGGTATTGGGGCAGGTAGTAGAAAGATGCGATCGCCTTGCCGGTCGTGCCCGAGCCCTTCCAGCCCCCGAAGGGCTGGTACCCCGGCCACGCGCCGGTGGTCGCGCCCTGCGGCCGATTCGCGTAAGTCACCCCCGCCTCGATGTGCTCCTGAAACCAGCCAATCTCATCGCCCGCGCCGTAGAAGCCGGCCGTCAACCCGAGGGGCGAGGCGTTCGCGAGGCGCATGGCCTCGTCGTTTGAAGACACCCGCTGGAGCATCAGGATCGGCAGGAACATTTCCTGCTGCCACAGCGCGTGGCCGGGGGGTGCCTCCGCCAGAGTCGGACGTACAAAGAAGCCGCGGGCCAGAGCCCCGTCACGCAGTTGCTCGCCGCCGGCGAGGATGCGGGCGCCGTCGGCGCGCAGCAGCGCCGCGCACTGCTGCAGCAGTCTCTCGAGCAGCGCGTCGGCGACCCCGCGATGCACGTACAGGCGCGAGAGGGCCGAGCACTTCTGACCTCCCATGCCGAACGCGGAGCGGACAATCCCCGCGGCGGCGCGCTCGAGGTCGGCCCGCGGCGTGACGATACAGGCGTTCTTGCCGCCCATCTCGGCGATACACGGCCGCGGATACCGGCCGGCCTGCAGCTTGAGCGCGATTTGCCGCCCGACATCATGAGAGCCGGTGAACGTCAGACCGGCGGTGAGCGGATGATCGACCAGCGCTGCGCCGATCTCGGCGCTCGAGCCGCTCAGGTAGTTGAACACCCCGGGTGGCAGGCCGGCATCGCGGATGCAGTCCGCGAGCAGCCGTCCCGCCCAGGGGGTCGCGGTCGCACCCTTGAGCACTACGGTGTTGCCGGTGATCAGTGCGGCGGCCACCGGGCCGGCCGCCAGCGCGAGCGGAAAGTTGAACGGTGTGATCACCACCCATGCACCGTAGGGCTTGAGCACGCTGCGGTTGCGCGCAACGTGGCTGGTCAGAGGGTCATCGGGCAGTGCGCGATCGAAGCCATCCTGGCGCTCGAAGTCGTCGCAATAGGTGTAAAAAAAGTCGGCCGCCTCCTGCGCCTCACCGAGCGCCTCCATGCGGTTCTTGCCGACCTCCAGGGTCAGCGCGGCCGCGATGTCGTACACACGCTCCTCGATGAGCTGTCCCACGCGGCGCAGCAGCTGTGCGCGCCTCGCCGCCGGGGTCTGCTTCCACCCCGGCCAGGCATGGTGCGCCGCGCGCAGCGCTTCATCGGCGTCGGCGGCGCTGGCCGCCGCGAATTCACCGAGCTGCTGCTCGCGGTCCGCGGGACTGCGCTTGCGCATCAGGCGCTGGGTGCGCCGGTCTTCACCCGCGACATGCAGCGGGTGCTGCGCGCCGAGCGTGCCCACAATGCGCGCCAGGCCCGCCTCGAAGCGGGTGTGCAGCTCCTCGGGCGGGCTGAACAGGCTGGCGTACGTGAGCTTGAAACTCATGAGCGTGTTCTCGCCGTCAGTTCACCGAGCAACCGATCCAGAAGGTTCAGTGCGTCGGCGAGCTCGCGCTCACCGATCACCAGCGGTGGCGCGAGGAGAAGCAGATTTCCCCGTACCGCGAATGAAACGCCGTGTTTCATCGCCTCATCGAGCAGCAGCTGCAGCGCCGGATGCAGCTGCGGCCAGGGCGCGAGCGGCTCGCGGCTGGCGCGGTCGCGCACCAGCTCGACGACGGCGAACAGGCCGTGGCCGCCGCGCACCTCGCCGATCACGGCGTGACGTGCCTGCAGGCGCTGCAGGTGCTGGAGCATTTCGCCTCCCAGGCGGCGCGAGCGCTCGATGAGCCCCTCGTCCTGATAGGTCTCGATGGCCGCAACCCCGGCCGCGCAGGCGAGCGGATGGCCGCAGTAGGTTAGTCCCGTAAAGAGCATCTGCGGCTCGAGCGCGCGCGCCACGCTCGCGTTCAGCACCACGGCGCCGAGCGGCAGGTAAGCGCCGGTCAGACCCTTGGCCAGCGTCATGAGATCCGGCCGCGCATCCGCTCCGTAGCGCTGCCACGCGAACCACTCACCGCAGCGGCCGAACGCGCTCATCACTTCGTCGGCGATCAGGTACACACCGGCGCCGCGCGTCGCGGCGTGCAGCGCGGGCCAGAAGCTGTCGGGGGCGACGATGCCGTTGGTACCGGCGTCAGGCTCCATCATGACCGCGGCTATCTCGCCCGCGCCGCGTTGCTGAATGAGACCGGCGATGTGCCCGGCCGCGGCCACGCCGCAG
>JBOIAH010000282.1:0-5386 GCA_050739055.1 Steroidobacteraceae bacterium
TCCCCGAGCAGCCGCGAGGCAAAGGGAGGATCGAGGAACGCCAGGTCGAACGGCCGCGCCGGGCCGGCGAGGAAACGCAGCGCGTCGGCGCGCTCCACCTGCGCACCCTGCGCGCCCCATTCAACCAGGCGCGCGCGCAGCTCGCGCACCGCGGCCGCGTCCCGCTCCACGAAGGTGACCTGGGCGGCGCCGCGCGACAGTGCCTCGAGCCCCAGCGCGCCGCTGCCAGCGAACAGGTCCAGGCAGTGCGCCGCGGGTACGCGCGCGCCCAACCAGTTGAACAGCGTTTCGCGCACCCGGTCCGGGGTCGGACGGATGAGCGCGGCCGCGGGGAAACGCAGCTTCCTGCCGCGCCACGTTCCGCCGATGATGCGCAGCACGCGCGTGCTCCGGGTGCGCGCCACGGGAGCGCTGCTGCGCGTCGCAGTCGCGCGGCTGAACACCAACGGTCCTCGGGCGGTGCGCACCTTGCCATGCCTTTCGCCGTAAGCGTACTCTAGCTTGCCTCATCCAGAAGGGCTCACCAGACACCGGCGGGAGGGGTCGCGACCGGTGGGCCACCTTGGCGGGAAGGTGGCGCAACTACACCAAGAAGGCAGACCGCGGCGTGAAGCATATGCAAAAACTCACTGCGACCGGGATTCTCGCGGCTGCGTTCCTGTTCAGCGCTTGCTCGGGAGGCTACGGCACGGTCACCGGCCAGGCGGATACCACCAGCTTCAACGGCAACCCGGGAGGCTCGTCGTGTCTGTCCCCGCAGCGGCCGGCCAACACGGCGCTGTTTTGTCCCGCGGCGGGCATCCTGCCCTACCCGTTTGACGCCTACTTCGCGAACTCGACCGACGGGACCTTGAACATTCAGCCACCGAATGCGACCTGGCCGAACCAGCCGTTTCTGAATGCGCTCGATGGCTTCTCGACCACGGCGCCGATCCGTGAGCGATTCAACGGGCCGATCGACGCGGCGTCCCTCGCCACACCCGGCGCCGTCGTGGTCATCCACATCAGCACCAACAACCTCAACAAGGCACCGGTAAAGCCAGCCGCCGTGGGAGGTACCGGAGAGTTTGCCCCTCTGGTCGGCTGTGTGCAGGGCGGCGCGTGCTCCGCGGCCGACTACATGGTCGCTCCGGCGGCGGACGATCCTACGATCCTCGAGATCACCCCGCTCAGGCCGCTCGCGGCGAGCACCTGCCTGCCACCCTCGATGGGGGCCGCCTCACCGTGTGCGGCCGCCGACGGGGGCAACGGCGAGGGCTATCTGGTACTGCTCACCACGGCGATAACGGTCGGCGGTGTGCCGGCGGCCCCCGATCTGGATTACGCCAACTTTGAGATGGCGCTCGCCTCCGGCGGGCCGACCTGTCCGAGCATCACCGACCCGACACTGAATGCCCTGTGCCAGTTGACCGGCGCGCACCTCGGGCTGGCGCAGCTGCTGGCGCAGGTCATGCCAGGCTTCAACCCCAGGAACGTCGTGGCCTCCTTCAGCTTCTCGACCGAGTCGACCGTCGACACGCTGACGCTGATGTCTCTCACCGCCAGCACCGCGGGACAGACGATCAAGGTGAATCCCACCGGACTCAACACCAGCAACATTCCGAACCTGGGGCTGCCCGGCCACGCCGACATCTACGTCGGCGCGCTCAGCATCCCCTACTACCTGGGTACTCCCGCGCAGGGGCCGACCGCGCCGGTCACCGGCTTCTGGCAGGCGCCGCCCTTCAAGCTGGACCCGACCAGCACGAGCGTCACGCGTTTCAATCCGCTGCCGGTGCCGACGGAAGCTCATCTGCTGATCCCGCTGCTCGTCACGGTGCCGAACGCCAGGTCGGCCTACGCGTTGGCCGGCGGCCCCTTGCCGCGCCCGGGCGGCTGGCCGGTGCTGATCTTCCAGCACGGCATCACACGCAGCCGCGAGGACATATTCGGCGTCGCCGACTCCTTCGCCGACGCCGGCTTCGTGGTCGTGGCGATCGACCTGCCGCTGCACGGCGTGACGAACACCAAGGATCCGCTGTACGCGACCGACGCCAACCCTGCCTATACGGGAATCATCCCCAACGGGACCGGCTCCATCGAGCGCACGTTCGACCTGGATCTCAACACCAACCAGGGGGGCACCGTCATCCCCGGTTCTCCGCCCGATGGGATCATTGACCCTTCCGGCTCGCATGCCATCAACCTGACGAGCCCGCTCACCACGCGTGACGGCCTGCGGGAAGGGGTGATCGATCTGGTCATGTTCTCGCGTCTCCTGCCCACCCTGAGCCTCGGGCCAGCCGGCACCATCAACCCGGGCGCCGTTCACTACCTCGGTCACTCCCTCGGGGCGATCGAGGGCACGACGTTCATGGCCGTGGTCGGCCCGGGCGTCAGCACCGCGACACTCGCCAATCCCGGCGGGCGACTTGCGCAGATCCTCATCACCTCGCCGTCCTTCGCGCCGCAGATCAACGCCGGACTCGCGGCTCAGGGTGTCATGCCCGGCACCACGCTCTACGCGAATTTCTGGCGTGACATTGAAACGGTGTGGGACTCTGGCGACCCCGTCAACTACATCGCGCTCGCTACCGCCGCGCATCCGATTCATCTGCTGCAGGTCGTCGGCAGCACGCCGCCGCCGACCAACTGCACGCCAGCCGCTCCGCCACCCAACAATTGCCCGGACCAGGTGGTGCCGAACTCCGCGACTCAGGCGCTGATCAAGGCCTCGGCTTACGGACCGCAACCGCTGGTACAGATCAAGGCGGGGCAGGCCCCGGTCATCATGAATCCCAACGGTATCCGCGGCTACGTGAACTTCATCGAGGGCGATCACGGATCCATCATCGACGACAAGGTGCCGGCCGTGACTGCGGAGATGCAGACCGAGGCCATCAGCTTCACCGGGGCCGCGATCCCGCCCGCGGGCATTCCGGCCAACCCACCGGGCTCGACGCTGCTGCTCGCCAATCCGACCGTGATTGAGCCGTAGCGCGCGGCCCGGGCATCACGCGCACACCGCGGCGACCCGCGCCCGCTTTCGCCGGGCCGGTACAATGCGCCCGGTATGTTCCGCCGCGCCCCCGAAAACGCCAACGCATCGGTCGATGAGCACCCGGGCTTCGTCGGGCGCCTGCGCAGCCGCCTGAACCGCGGCAAGTCGTGGCTCAGCTACGACCTGGGAGATCTGTTCGGGCGCGCGATCGATGCGCGTGTCCTGGACGAGCTCGAGACGCGCCTCATCAGCGCCGACGTCGGCGTAGCGGCGACCGAGCGAATTCTCTCGGACCTCAAGCGGCGCGTGGCGCGCCAGGAACTGGCGGACGTCGGGGCGCTGATCGCGGCGCTGCGCGCCTCGATCGTGGAGATCCTCGCGCCGTGTGCCCAGCCGCTCATCGTCGATCGCACGCGCAAGCCGTTCGTGATCCTGGTGGTCGGCGTCAACGGCTCGGGAAAAACCACCACCATCGGCAAGCTCGCGCGGCGCTGCGCCGCGGCCGGCGAGAGCGTGCTGCTCGCCGCCGGCGACACCTTTCGGGCGGCCGCCATCGAGCAGCTCAAGGTGTGGGCGGAGCGCTCGAGTGCGGCGTTCACCGCGCAGCTGCCCGGGGCGGATCCGGGCGCGGTGGTGTTCGATGCCCTGCAGGCGGCCCGCGCGCGCGGCAGCGACGTGCTGCTGGTGGACACCGCCGGGAGACTGCACAGCCAGTCGCATCTCATGGAGGAGCTCAGGAAGGTCCGGCGCGTGATCCAGCGCAGCGACCCTTCCGCCCCGCACGAGGTGCTGCTCGTGCTGGATGCCAACCAGGGCCAGAACGCTCTCGCGCAGGCGCACCAGTTCCACCAGGCGGTCGGCGTGACGGGACTGGTGCTCACCAAGCTCGACGGCACGGCGCGGGGCGGCATCGTGATCGCGATCGCGCAGCAGCTGCAGATCCCGATCCGCTTCATCGGCGTCGGCGAGAGTGCCGAGGACTTTGGCGAGTTCGACGCAGCAGGCTTCGCGGCAGCGCTCGTCGAGGGCCCGGGTGAGGCGCCCGGGGCGCGCGCGCCATGATCGTCTTCGAGCGGGTGAGCAAGCGCTACCCCAACGGGCGCGAGGCCCTCAACAACGTCACTTTCAACGTTCACAACGGCGAGATGGTGTTTCTCACCGGCCGCTCCGGCGCGGGCAAGAGCACGGTGCTGAAGCTCATCGCGCTGCTGGAGCGGCCGACGCGCGGTACCGTGCTGGTGAACGGCAAGAACACCCACGCGCTCAAGCCGCGGCACATTGCCGCCTTCCGCCGCCGCATCGGCGTCGTGTTCCAGGACCACAAGCTGCTCGCCGACCGTCCGGTGTTCGACAACGTCGCCCTCCCGCTGGCGGTCGCGGCGACCCCGCTCAAGGAGATCGACAAGCGGGTGCGCGCCGCGCTCGACCAGGTGGGACTGCTCGGCAAGGAGCGCGCCCTGCCGCTCGAGCTGTCGGTGGGCGAGCAGCAGCGCGTCGGCATTGCGCGCGCGGTGGTGAGCAAGCCCCCGCTGCTGATCGCCGACGAGCCGACCGGCAACCTCGACCCGGACCTGTCGCGCGAGGTGATGCGCCTGTTCAGGCGTTTCCAGGACGTCGGCGTGACGGTAGTGGTCGCCACCCACGACCTGCACCTGGTGCGCGAGTTCGGCCAGCGGGTGATTGCGCTGGAGGGCGGCAAGGTGCTCGGGGACGCCGTCGATTCGCTGCCGAGCGTGGTAGCCACACGATGAGCCTCGCGGCCGGCGGCGCGCGTCATCTGCAGGCTCTGTTCGGCTCCTTCGGCCGGCTCGCGCGCAGCCCGCTGTCGACGCTGTTGACGCTGCTGGTGATCGCCCTTGCGCTGGCGCTGCCCGCCGGCCTGCGGCTGTTCGTGACCAACGCGCAGGCCGCAACCGGCAACTTCGCCAATGCGATCGATCTGTCGGTGTACCTCAAGACTGACGTGCCGCTGGCGAAGGCGCGGCAGCTGGCCGCAGCGGCCGCACAACGCCCGGAACTCGCCCAGGTGACTCTCATTCCCGCGGACCAGGGCCTGCAGGACTTCCGCACCTATTCCGGATTCGGCGCGGCGCTCGCGGCGCTGAAGGAAAACCCGCTGCCGCACGTGCTGCACGTGCGCCCGCGCGCGCAGGCCAGCTCGCCGGCGGCGCTCGAGTCGTTGCGACGCTACTTCACCGCCTGGCCGGAGGTCGAGCTGGTGCAGGTCGACTCGGAGTGGGTCATGCGCTTCAACGCGATCCTGGAGGTGCTGCGCCGGCTGCTGCTGATCGCCGCGGTGCTGCTCGGCGCAGGAGTGCTGGCGGTCATCGGCAACACCACCCGGCTCGAGATCGCTGCACGGCGCGCGGAAATCGAAGTGACCAAGCTGGTCGGCGGTTCCAACTC
>JBOIAH010000283.1:0-4755 GCA_050739055.1 Steroidobacteraceae bacterium
GGGCAAGCCCGGCAGGAAAGGCGGCCGCGCAGCGGCCGTGCCCGTGAAGACGCTCGAGGTGGTGCAGGACCGGCTGCGCGCCGGGCACGCCGAACGCGGGCGGGTGCTGGAATCGCTCGAGGCGGCGCTGCGGGTCGGGCGCGGGCGGGTCAACGTGCACGTAATCGACGAGGCGGAGGGGAAAGCGGCGCGCCCGCTCTACACCTGGCGCTACTCGAGCGAGTTGCACTGCGCGCATTGCGACCTGTCCTACCACGAGCCGACCCCGAGTGAGTTCTCGTTCAACTCCCCGCTCGGCGCCTGCGATACCTGCCGCGGCTTCGGCCGCACCATCGGCATCGACTACGGGCTGGTCATCCCCGACGAGGGCAAGTCGCTGCGCGGCGGGGCGATCAAGCCCTGGCAGTCCAAGTCCTACGCCGAGTGCCAGCAGGACCTGGAGAAGTTCGCGAGGCTCCGCGGCGTGCCGCTCGACACGCCGTGGCGCGAGCTTAAGGCCGACGCGCGTCAGTGGGTGATCGACGGCGAAGGCGCCTGGACGAAGAAGGTGTGGTACGGGGTGAAGCGCTTCTTCGCCTGGCTCGAGACGCGCGCTTACCGGATGCACGTGCGGGTCCTGTTGTCGCGCTACCGCGCCTACACCCCGTGCAGCGCCTGCGCGGGCGCACGCCTCAAGATCGAGGGCCTGTTGTGGCGCATCGGCAGCCGCGAGCTGGCCGACGCGACCTTGGGTGCGAGTGCGCGGTTCCTTCCCCCGGGCGTGCAATGGACCCCGGACACCCTGAGCGCACTGCCCGGCCTGTCGATTCACGACGTCATGCTGCTGCCGGTCGAGCGCAGTCACGCGTTCTTCGCCAGGCTCACCCTGCCGCGGCCGCTCGATGAAGCCGCCGACCTGCTGCTGACGGAGATCCGCGGCCGCTTCCGCTATCTCGTGGACGTGGGCCTGGGCTACCTCACGCTCGATCGGCAGTCCCGCACGCTCTCGGGCGGGGAGGTGCAGCGGATCAACCTCACCACCGCGCTCGGCACGTCGCTGGTCAACACCCTGTTCGTGCTCGATGAGCCCTCCATCGGCCTGCATCCGCGCGACATGCAGCGGGTCATCGGCGTGATGAAGCGGCTGCGCGACGCGGGCAACTCCCTCGTGGTGGTCGAGCACGACCCGCAGATCATGCTCGAGGCGGATCGCGTGCTGGACCTCGGGCCCGGGGCCGGGGAGCGCGGCGGGCGGATCGTCTTCTACGGCACTCCCGCGGACCTGCGCCGCAATGCCGGCTCGCTCACCGGACAGTACCTGAGCGGGCGCAAGGCCGTGGTCGCCTCCCCCGCCGCGGGCGCCGCCGGGAGTGCGCGCCCGGCGGCAGTGCGGCGCGCATCCGGCGCGCTCTCCGACGGGGGCGTGGTGGCCGAAGCGCGCTCCAATCGCTGGCTCGAGCTCAGGGGCGCGAGCGAGCACAACCTGAAGAACCTCGACGTGAGAATCCCGCTCAAGCGCCTGGTGTGCGTCACCGGGGTGTCGGGCTCTGGCAAGTCCACGCTCGTCGAGGATGTGTTGTATCCGGCGCTGCTCAAGTACCGGGGCAAGCCGACCGAAGCGCCCGGCCAGTTCGCGGGCCTCGCGGGAGCTGAGCTGATCGATGACGTGGTGATGGTCGATCAGAATGCGATCGGCCGCACGACCCGCTCCAACCCCGCGAGCTACGTCGGCGCCTTCGATGCCATCCGCGCGCTGTTCGCCGCCGAGCCCGCCGCGCAGGAACGCCGCTACACCGCGGGCACCTTCAGCTTCAATTCGGGCAACGGCCGCTGCCCCACCTGCAGCGGCAACGGCTTCGAGCACGTCGAGATGCAGTTCCTGTCGGACGTGTACCTGCGCTGTCCGGACTGCAACGGGCGGCGTTATCGCGACGAGGTCCTCGACATCCGCCGTGAAGGCGCCGACCGGAGGCGCGCCAGCATCGCCCAGGTGCTCGACATGACGGTCACCGAGGCCGGCGCGTTCTTCGCCGATTCCGCGGAAGTGACCGCGCGCCTCGCGCCGCTCGCCGACGTGGGACTCGAGTACCTGAAGCTGGGCCAGCCCGTGCCCACGCTCTCGGGAGGGGAGGCCCAGCGGCTCAAGCTCGCCGGGCACCTCGCGCAGGCGGGTTCGGTGCTCTCGAGCATCACCCACCGCGGCAAGCTCTTTCTGTTCGACGAGCCGACCACGGGCCTGCACTTCGAGGACGTGGCGAAGCTATTGGAGGCGTTCCGCAAGCTGCTCGCCGCGGGCCACTCGCTGCTGGTGATCGAGCACAATCTCGACGTCATCCGCGCCGCCGACTGGATCATCGATCTGGGTCCCGAGGGCGGCGAGCGCGGCGGGGAAATCCTCTGCAGCGGCACGCCCGCCGAGGTACGGGCCACGGCGCGCTCCTACACCGGCCGCGCACTCGTCGCCTACGAGCAGGCGCTGTCGGGCGGCGCGCCCGCCGCGCCGGACGGGGCGCCCGCGGTCGCCGAGCCGCAGTTGCGCTACGGCGGCAACGGGCGCGCGCGCCACGCGGTCGTCATTCACCAGGCGCGCGAGCACAACCTCAAGAACATCGACGTCGAGATCCCGCGCGACCGGTTCACGGTGATCACCGGGGTGTCGGGCTCGGGCAAATCGACGCTCGCCTTCGACATCCTGTTCAACGAGGGCCAGCGCCGCTACCTCGAATCGCTCAACGCCTACGCTCGCCAGTTCGTGCAACCGGCGGCGCGCCCCGACGTGGATGCGATCTTCGGCATCCCGCCCACTGTGGCGATCGAGCAGCGCACCAGCCGCGGCGGCAGGAAGAGCACCGTGGCGACGCTCACCGAGATCTATCACTTCCTCCGGCTCCTGTACGTGAAGCTCGGCACGCAGTACTGCCCGGACTGCGACGTCGCGATCGAACCGCAGAGCGCCGCCTCGATCGCCGCGCGCCTGCTGCGCGACTACCGGGGCAAGCGCATCGCGCTGCTCGCACCGCTCGTCGTTGCCCGCAAGGGCTACTACACGGACCTGGCCAGATGGGCCGCGAAAAAAGGCTTCAGGACGCTGCGCGTGGATGGCGAGTCGCTGCCGACCGCGCCCTGGCCGCGCCTGTCGCGCTTCAGGGAACACACCCTCGAGCTGCCGGTGGCCGAGCTCGAGGTCGGCGCGAAGAGCGACACGGCGTTGCACCAGGCGCTCGCGCGCGCGCTGGATTTCGGCAAGGGCCTGGTGCACGTACTGGGACCGAAGTCCGCCAGGGCGACCGTGTTCTCCACCAAGCGCGCCTGTCCCTCCTGCGGCCGCAGCTTCGCCGAGCTCGACCCGCGGCTGTTCTCGTTCAACTCCCGGCACGGCTGGTGCGAGGGCTGCTACGGGACCGGCGTGGAAATGCCGGGCTTCGATGCCGCGCAAAGCGGCGAGGAACTGTGGTGGAACGACTGGTACGCGCTCCCGCCTCCGGTGTGCGGCGTGTGCCACGGTGAGCGGCTCAACCCCACGGCGCTCAACGTGCGCTTCCGCGGCCGCTCGATCGCCGCGCTCGCCGCCGCATCGGTCACCGCGAGCGGGGAGTTCTTCGCCAAGCTGCGGCTCGGGTCGCGCGAGCGGGAAATCGCCCGCGACCTGCTGGCCGAGATTCGCGCGCGGCTGAGATTCCTCGGGCGTGTGGGGCTCGGGTATCTGCAGCTCGACCGCGCCGCGCCCACGCTCTCCGGTGGCGAAGCGCAGCGCATCCGGCTCGCCGCGCAACTCGGCTCCAACCTCCAGGGCGTGTGCTACGTGCTCGACGAGGCGACCATCGGCCTGCATCATCGAGACAACCGTATACTGCTCTCATCTCTCAACGAGATCGTCGGACACCGCAACACCCTGGTCGTCGTCGAGCACGACGAGGAGACCATCCGTCGCGCGGATCACCTGCTCGACCTCGGTCCGCAGGCCGGGGTACGCGGCGGGGAGCTGATCGGGGCGGGCACGGTACGCGACCTCATGGACAATCCGCGCTCGACCACCGGGCGCTTCCTGCGCGAGCCGCTGCTGCATCCGGCGCGGCCGCTGCGCGCGGTGGACGAGGCGACCGCGCGGCTCACCCTCGAGCGCGTCACCCTGCACAACATCCGTGGGAGAGATGTGCGTATCCCGCTCGGGCGACTGGTGGTGATCACCGGCGTGTCCGGCTCGGGTAAGTCCACCGTGGCGCGCGATGTGCTGTACGCGAACCTGCGCCGGCTGCTGGGCGAGAGCGGCTCGCGGGGCCGGAGCCGCAAGCGCGCGGGCGGCGTCAAGCTCCTCGGCTGCGCCGCGGTGGACGGCCTCGAACACCTCGATCGGGTGCTGGAGGTGGACCAGACCCCGATCGGCAAGACCCCGCGCTCCTGCCCCGCCACCTACATCGGCTTACTCGACGAGGTGCGGCGCATCTACGCCGCCACCACCGAGGCGCGCATCCGCGGCTACACCGCCAGCCGCTTTTCCTTCAACACCGCGGGCGGGCGCTGCGAGGCGTGCCAGGGCCAGGGTGTGCAGACCATCGAGATGAGCTTCCTCCCCGACGTCAAGGTGCTGTGCGATATGTGCGGCGGCCGACGTTTCAACTCCGAGACACTCGCCGTGTTGTGGTGCGGCAAGAGCATCGGCGACGTGCTGGCGATGGACGTCGACGACGCGGTCGGGTTCTTCGCGGCGCACGCACGCGTGCACCACGCGCTGAAGCTTCTGCGGGACGTCGGGCTCGGCTACCTCACCCTCGGCCA
>JBOIAH010000284.1:0-3535 GCA_050739055.1 Steroidobacteraceae bacterium
ATCCTCGCCCATACCAATCTCGCCGAGTTCCACAAGTTCCTGCAGGAAAAGGAGAACGAGGCGCTGCTGGACCGCATGGTGATCATCAAGATCCCGTATGCGCTGTCCTACCGCGACGAGGCGCGCATCTACCAGAAGCTGGTGTCCGGCGCGCCGGCGTTTCGCAACGTGCATCTCGACCCGCATGTGCTCAATCTCGCGGCGGTGTTCGGCATCCTGACGCGGCTCGCCAAGACCGAGCGCGAAGGGCTCGACGTGCCCAAGAAATTGCGGCTGTATGCCGGCGAGGCGGTCGAGGGCATGCCCGAGACGGAAGGCGTGCGGCTGCGCGCCGAAACGCCCGATGAGGGCATGACCGGGGTGAGCCCGCGCTTCGTGATCAATGCGATCTCCAACGCCATCACCCGCGGCAATACCCACAGCCTCACCAGCATGGAGCTGCTGCTGGCGCTCAAGGACACCATCGAGAGCGACGCGCGCATGGACGCCAAGCAGAAGAAGACCTGGATCGACCACCTGGTGACTGCGCGCAAGGAGTTCTACAACCGCTGGGTCAAGGAGGACGTGCACCGCGCCATGTTCGCGTCCTTCGAGGAAGAGGCGCAGCAGCTGCTGGAGAAGTATCTCGACGAGGTCGAGGCCTCCCTCGATCATCGCCAGGTCACCGATCCGATCACCGGCGAGAGCCGCCCGGCCGATGAGCGCTTCCTGCGCTCGGTCGAGGAGAAGATCAAGGTGTCCGATTCCGGCAAGCTGTCGTTCCGCCAGGAAGTGGTGCGCAAGGCCATGGTGGCATTCAAGGCCGGCGAGAAGTTCAAGCTCGCGAGTCACGCGCGCATGCGCGAGGCGATCGAGCAATACCTGTTCGAGGAGCGGCGTGACGTGCTGCGCCTGGTGACCTCGACCGCGCGCCCGGACGATGACGCGCGCCAGAAGATCTCGGTCGTGCAGCAGCGCCTCGTCACCGAGTACGGCTACGACGAGCACAGCGCCAAGGAGGCGCTCAGCTACGTCACCACACTGCTGGCGCAGGAGTAGCGGCGCCCTCTGAAAAGGAGTACCAGTAGGACATGGACGAGGACAGCGGCAAGCGCGGCGGGCACTCTCCGCTCAGCGCCGCCAAGTGGTACGAGCTGTTCTCACGCGGCGCCCGCGACTGGCTCCGCCATGACGAGAAGGTGCGCGAGGCGGTGCGCGCCAACCTGCCGGAGATCATCGCCGGCGGCGAGGTCATCAGCGACGGCGCGCGCACCGTGCGCGTGCCGGTGCGCATGCTCGAGCATTATCACTTCCGGCTGCGGCGTCCCGAGGAACAGCAGGGCGCCGGCCAGGGCAAGGCCAAACCAGGCGAGGTATTTTCCGATCCCGCGCGCGAGCAGGGAGCCGGCGAGAAGGGACCGGGCGGCCGCGACGAAGGCGAGGTGCGGCTGCTGCTCGAGTTCAAGGTCGACGATATCGTCGACTGGCTGTGGGAAGAGATGCAGCTGCCGAACCTCAAGGCGCGCGTGGGCCCGTCCGAGGATACCGACTGGATTCGCGAAGGCTGGGACCGGCGCGGCGCGCGCTCACGGCTCGACCGGCGCCGCTCCTTCAAGGAGCTGGTGAAGCGCCGCGGGGCGCCCGGCGCCACCCCCACCTTCACCGACGAGGACCTGCGCTTCCGCCAGCTGGCGCGCCGGCGCCGGCCCGCCGTGCACGCCGTCGTGTTCTTCATGCTGGACGTCTCGGGCAGCATGTCGGACCGCGACCGCAAGCTCGCCAAGACCTTCTTTTTCTGGGTGGTGCAGGGGTTGCGGCGTGAGTACCGCTCGCTCGAGACGGTGTTCGTGGCGCACACCACCGAGGCGTGGGAGTTCAACGAGCCGGAGTTCTTCCAGGTGAGCGGCACCGGGGGTACGGTGGCCTCGACGGGACTGCTGAAGGTGCGCGAGATCCTGGACGCGCGCTACGACCCGGCGCGCAGCAACCTCTACCTGTTCTACGCCTCCGACGGCGACAACTCGGTGAGCGACGCCGCCGATGCCAGGAGCGCCCTGGACTCGGTCGCGGCCGATGCCTGCTTCACCGGCTACGTGGAGGTCTCCTCCGGGCTGTCGCGCCAGCTCGCCACCGAGACCGGGAAGCTGTTCACCGAGCTCACCGGAGCGGGCTGCGCGGCTGGCAGTTATGCGCTCAACGACTTCGAGGACGTGTGGAGCGCGGTGCGGCATTTCTTCGCGGCCGAGAACCAGACCGCCGACCCATGACCGAAGACTGGCGCAGCTGCATCCGGCGCATGGAGGAGCTCGCGGCCCGCTCCGGGCTTGCGTTTCATCCGGTCGATTTCGAGGAGGTCCCCGACAGCTTCATGATGGAGATCGCGGTGTACGGCCTGCCGGTGCGCATGCCGCACTGGTCGTTCGGCGTGCGCTACATCTACCAGCTCATCCAGCGGCGCATGGGTCACTCGCGGCTGTTCGAGGTGGTGTTCCCGGGCAATCCCGGGCATGCGTACCTCGCCGCCAGCAACGGGCTGGCCGAGAACATCCTGGTCAGCGCGCACGTGCTCGGGCACGCCGACTTCTCGCGTAACAACGTGCATTTCCGGCGCTGCCAGCAGCAGGTGAGCGAGCACATCGTCGAGCACGCCGCCAATCACGCGCGCCAGATCCAGCAGACCATCGAAACGCACGGCGCGCAGCGCGTGGAGGCGGTACTGGATGCCGCGCTCGCGCTCGAGCAGCACATCGACGTCGACCAGTCGTTGCGGCGCGAGCGCTATCCGCAGTACCTGCAGGATCCCAAGATCCTGGCGGACGACGAGTTCCGCAAGCGCTTCGCGGCGCTCGAGCCGGCGGTGGCGGGCGCCGCGGATGCGAAGCAGCGCGCCCCGGTGCCGCCGCACCCGGAGCGCGACCTGCTGTGGTTCGTGGCGAACTACGCCCCGGAGCTGGAGAGCTGGGAGCGGGACATTTTCCTCGCGGTGCGCGAGGAGTCGTTCTATTTCCACCCGGTGTTCGCCACCCAGATCATGAACGAGGGGTGGGCGTCCTACTGGCATGCGCGCCTGCTGCGCGAAGCGGACTTCATCCCGCAGGAGGCGTACCTCGATGCCATAAAGTGCCACTCGGACGTCGTGCGGCCGATCGCCGCCGACGCGCAGGTGTCACTCAGCATCAACCCCTACCACCTGGGCTTCTCGATGTGGGAGAAGATCGTGGAACGGGACGGGCTGGCGGCCGCGCGCCACCTCATGGAACAGGACGATGACTTCGCCTTCGTGCGCAACAACCTGACACGCGAGCTCGCGGACGAGCTCGGCCTGTTCCGTTACAGCGCGCGCAGCGATGGCCAGGTGAAGGTGCTCGAGCACGACCTCGCCGCGCTGCACGAGGCGGTGCTCGCCCCGAAATACAACTTCGGCGCGCCGATCGTCGCCGCCAGCCACGTGCGCAACGATGGCACACTCGAGCTCGCCCACGACAGCGCGGTCGACGGCCGCGGACTGGACCTGGAGCGCAGCCGCAAGGTCCTCGACTATCTGGCCCGCGTCTGG
>JBOIAH010000285.1:0-1943 GCA_050739055.1 Steroidobacteraceae bacterium
TCGTTGAGGTAATCGAGCAGTGCCTCGCGCTGCCCAGGCTCGCCCGGCACGAACGCCCGCGATAGGTGGGACCCTGTGTCGTACGTGCACACGCAGGCAAGTCCCATGTTGCGAAAGTCCCGCCATCCCTCGCAGTACTCGATGCCGGACAGGCGCTGCCCATCGCGCGGCGGGATCGCCCGCGCTATCTCGACGTCCAGGACGATCATTGACCCTCCCCCTGCATCGCCTCGCGCTCGCCGATCGACTCGCCCATCTCGCTGTGGGCCGCCTCGACGTCGATCGGGAGACCCCGGGTCCTGAAGTCCTCGCGCACCTCGCCCCAGACCTGCTTGAGTTCCGCGGTCGATTTACAGCCCCTCAGAGCGGCGATCGCCCCAGGGGTGTCGTAGTGCGGAATCTCCCCGTCTGCGGTAGCCGCAGCGGGAGGCACAGCGGCAGGGGCCTTCCCGGGCGATTGCTCGCGCAGCGCCTCCTTGACGTTCTCCGTGCCCGTGCGCTGGGCGTAAGCCGGCGGCGGTGCCTCGCCCTCGATGGGCTCGAACCACTCGGACGCCGTGCTCATGCCGTCCCGGATGGAGTTGAACATGCGCCCGAGCGCGAGGAACTGCGCAGGCAGCATCGCCTCAAGGTGGCGCTGGATCTTCTTCTCAAGCTGCGCCTTGCTCACCCCGATCTGGGCGAACTTCTCCTGCAACGCCTGGAACCGCTCCGGCGTCACCTCTGCCTTGAGCTTCAAGGTCACGGCGATCTGCCGCTCGGCCGCCTCCTGGATGTCCCCAGGGACCACGGCGAGGATGCAGGCACGCTTGCGGCGGGCGGCCTGGTTGGAAACGACTTCGTAGATGTCACGCTCGTCGGTGACGGGGTAGCCCTTGCCGCCTCTCACGTTGCGCCAGTGCCGCACGTGGAAGCGCTTCTCGTCCGAGTAGCCGGTCTCGAGGTCCTGGGCGTAGGCGAGCACCTCGGAGTAGCCAGCAGAGCGCGAAAGCTCAGCGACGCCGCACCGCATGTTGCCCCACTGCCGGGCCAACTCCTCGGCCGCCCGAATGGAAAGCCCCATGATTTCGGTTCCCCCGCGCGCGTAGGAGTACATGGCCTCCTCGCACAGGCCCGGGCGCGTGAAGGCGTTTAGCACGCGGTCAGAAGCCTTCACCGGGTCACGCGGGCTCTGCCGGGCGGCGAGCATCTGGACGAGGATGTCCTGGGCTTCCCGCGCGACGAGCGCCTGCGCGGAAGCACCGGTCGGCTGCGCGACGACCGCAGCGCCGGCGAAGGGGTTCTCGACGCGCTCTAACTCGCGCGGCTGCGCGGGCGGCGCCTGTGCGGGCTTGCTCTGAGCCTGTTTCCGTGGGGCGTTCATTCCTGCACCTCGACGTCGACGTGCTCGACCTTGAGCTCGTGGCGCGCGGTCTCATCCTCGAGGCGCCGCTTCTCCTGGTTCGCCTCGAACTCCTCATCGAAGAGGCGCTCAACCGGCACATCGAGCACGTGACCGTGCAGCTTGTACTTCTTCTCGGTCGCCGGTGGCGCGGGCACCTCGACGAAGAGGTTGTAGCCGCGCTGGGTGATGTGCACCACGTGACCCTGCCCATCGGACAGCGTGATGCCATGCGTGGTGCCGTCGACGATATCGAGCTCGGCTTTGATGCCGGCCAGCACGACGTCGGCGCCCTTCTTCGCAGTTCGGAATCTCACGAATCGGTCTCCTTCACTTTACGGCCCGGGACACCCTTGCCGTCTTTGATAAATCTCGCGTCCATGTAACTCGCGGGGCCGACGGTATACCCCGCGCGGTCGACCTGCTTCCTGCGATACGCCATCCCATCGGGGAAGGCCATGAGCGCCGCCTCGCCCATCTCCTCGAGCAGCCGCGCCTTCATCTCCTCGAGGAGCTTCGCGTGCTTTTTGACGATCGCCGCGGAGGTGTCGAGCGCGATGCG
>JBOIAH010000286.1:0-2268 GCA_050739055.1 Steroidobacteraceae bacterium
CGAACTGATCCGCAGGCACGCCCGCGGCGGCGACGAAGGCCGGCATGGGCGCGAGTTCCGTGGAGGCGAGCACGCGGATCCCCTCGGTGAGCTGCGGGGCGTGGCGGGCGAGCAGCATGTGCCAGTAGGCATCGAGGGGGCCTACGTCGATGCGCCCCTCGCGGACGCTGTCGAGGACTTGGCGTGCGGTCAGGAGGTTGCCGACCATCTCGCCGTAGAGCGCCGGCCGCTGCGCCGTGCGGTAGGCGAGCAGGTGGTGGCGGAAGGCGTTGAACCCGGAGTGGGAGTGCGCGACCGTCCAGCCCGCGCGCGCTCCGAAGGTATCTTCGAGCCTCCGGTAAGGGGCATCCCGCCGCACGATCAGGTCGGTGCGGTAGACGGCGCGACCCCTGGCCCAGGCCGCCGCCGGAATGGGAGCTGCGATCGGCGAGACCGGCGCCAGCTTGAGCGCGATCGGGTATCCGCACATCAAGACCGATCCCAGATCCGCCCGCGACCAGAGGTCCTCCAGCGGCTGCGGCGCGGGATACGGCACATAGGTGAGCGGTACGCGCGCCTCGCGTGCGATGTGCGCGAGGAGCGCGCGCCATGCGGCTTCGACCCCGGGGGTCACGGCATACATGCGCGCGTTCATGATCCACTCGGTCATGCGGTTACCCTGGGCCGGCCCGCGGGTTAGATGCATCACGCGTCCGTGAGCTCACGGGTCCTTCTGGCCACGTACTCGGCGATCGCCTCTCTCACCGCCGGGTCGAGCGGCGGGGGCGCGTAACGCTGCAGGGTGTGCGGGGCGCCGAAGAAATGCCCGCCGGCGGCGATGTCCTTGATGGCGTCGACCGCGAGATCGTCGTCGCTGAAGCTCACGGGCTTGAGAATCTCGGCCCAGTTGCGCAGCAGCTCGGCGTCGACCACGATCTTCTCGAGCGATGCCGACAATCCGCCTTCGAGCCAGCCGGCCGCATGGTTGACGAGGTGGCTGTGGCTCAGGACCGCCGCCTGCAGCGAGAACGCGGTCTCGTAGGTGGATTGCGCGTCCACGACCGGGGAGGCGTTCACCGCGCTGGTGCGCACCGGGAGCTTCAGGCGCCGTCCGATCTGCGCGCCGGCCAGCACCGCGTGCACGTACTCGGGCGTGCCGAAGGCCGGCGAGCCGGTGCGCATGTCGACGTTGGAGGTGAAACCTCCCATCACGCACGGGGTTCCGGGACGCAGCATCTGGCACAGCGCGACGACCCCTAGCGCCTCGGCCGTCTGCTGCACCAGCGCGCCGGCGAGCGTGACCGGCGCCATCGCCCCCATGAGCGTGAAGGGCGTGATGACCACGCATTGACCGTGGCGGGCCATGATCATGATGTTGTCGAGGATCTCCTCGTCGACGCGGCGCGGGGAATTGACGTTGGTCACGCTCATGAGCGTCGGGCGCGCGGCCAGCTCCTCGATGCTGCAGCCGTGCTCGATGGCCGACATGGCGATCGCGTCCTGCGCCTGCACGCCGCCGATGCCGCGCGCCGCCCACACGGTGTCGGCGCACTCGATGTGGGCCTGATAGGTGGCGAGGTGGCGGGTCGGGACCGGCACGTCGACCGGCTCGACTACGATGCCGCCCTGCCAGTGCAGGACTCCGAGCGTGTGGGTGAGCTTCAGGATGTTGCGGAACGCCTCCAGGTCCCCGTAGCGCCGCCCGCCCTCGCAGTCGCGGATGTTGGGGGCGCCGGTCACCGGGCCGAAGTTCACTACGTTGCCACCGACGTGCAGGTGGCGCTCGGGATTGCGCGCATGCAGCACGAAACTCCCCGGTGCGTGCGCCAGCTGCGCCTCGACGAGTTTGCGTCCGAGGCGCACCGTCTGCGTTGCCTCGTCCACGAGCGCACCGGCCCGGCGGTACACCTCGCGTGCCGCGGCGCTGCGGATCTCCAGCCCCGCCTCTTCGAGTACGCGAAAAGCCCCGAGCAGAATGCGCTCGACCTGCTCGCCGCTGAGAATCTCGAGCGGCGGCCAGGGATTCCTCAGGCGGGGCAGGGGGGCGAGCGAAGGACCCGTGGACCGGGGGGCGCGTCCGCGCCGCGTTCCGCGCGGGGTTGCCCGGGCTTCGGTCACGGCCTGCCCTGGTGTGGAGAGTCAGTGCGTCGCAGGCGGTGCCGCAGCGGGTGCGCCCGGGGGCTGCGCCCCTTGCTCCGGCGGCAGTGATGGGGCGGGCTGCGACTCGCCGGACCAGGGGCAGTACATGCGCCCGTGCATGCCATACATCCCGGGACAGTGGCCGCGATG
>JBOIAH010000287.1:0-6559 GCA_050739055.1 Steroidobacteraceae bacterium
AGCTGAGCCTGCGCATCGTTCGCCAGCACAAGACGCTGGAGGTCGCGGCCACGATGCCTGAGAGGCTCGCTCGCCGGGGCGTCATGCTGCACGGCGGACCGCACCCGCCGCCGCGCGTGATCCTGCGCAGCGACGCGCCCTGACCGGCTGCGGCGCGTCGCGGCGCGCCCCCGGGCCGGCCGGCGCTGGCGTGTAAAATGCGCGCGTGCGTTGCCAGGACTTCTCCTACCACCTGCCCGCGGAGTTGATTGCCCAGACACCGTTACCTGAGCGCTCGGCGAGCCGCATGCTGGTGCTCGAAGGGTCCACCGCAGCGCTCACCGATGGCACGGTGCGCGAGCTGCCGTCGTACCTCGCACCGGCGGATCTGCTGGTATTCAACGACACCCGCGTGGTTGCGGCCCGGCTCCATGGCGCGAAACGCTCGGGCGGACACGTCGAGATCCTTCTCGAGCGCGCCCTCGGGGGTCGCGAGGCGCTGGCGCAATTGCGCGCCAGCAAGCCCCTGCGCGCGGACCTCGAGGTCGCCACCGCGGGCGGCACGGTGCGCCTGCTGCAGCGCGAGGCCGATCTGTGGCGCATCGAGCTGCCCGAGCCCGCGCTGGGTTTTTTCGAGCACTGGGGGGAAGTGCCGCTGCCGCCCTACATCGAGCGTGCGGTCGACGCGAGCGACCGCGAACGCTACCAGAGCATTTTCGCGCGCGAGCCCGGGGCGGTTGCCGCGCCGACCGCGAGCCTGCATTTTGACGAGGCGCTGCTGGCGGCACTCGAGACGCGCGGCGTGGCACGGGCGTTCATCACGCTGCACGTCGGTGCAGGAACCTTCCAGCCGGTGCGCGCCGCGGAGCTCGCCGCGCATACCATGCATGCCGAGCGCGTCTCGGTGAGCCGCGCCGCGTGCGAGGCGGTGGCGCGCGCGCGCACGCGCGGCGGCCGCGTGGTGGCGGTCGGCACCACGGTGGCGCGGGCGCTGGAGTCCGCGGCGCTGGCGGGGAGCGAGGCGGCGGCGCTGACGCCGAAGAATGGTCGCTCGGATCTGGCGCTTGCGCCGAAGAATGGTCGCTCGGATCTGGCGCTTGCGCCCTGGTCGGGGGAGACGCAGTTGTTCATCACCCCGGGCTTTCGCTTCCAGGTGATCGATGTGCTGCTGACCAACTTCCATCTGCCCGAGTCGACGCTGTTGATGCTGGTCTGTGCGTTTGCGGGCCGGCAGGCGGTACTCGCCGCCTATCAGCACGCGATCGCGGCGCGCTACCGCTTCTTCAGCTACGGGGACGCGATGTTGCTGACACGGGGGCGCGCTTGAGACCGTCGTTCGCCGTGCAAGCGAGCGCGGGGGCGGCCCGCCTCGGACGGCTGGCGACGGCGCACGGAGTGGTCGAAACCCCGGCGTTCATGCCGGTCGGCACCTACGGCACCGTGAAGGCGATGACGCCCGAGGAGCTGACCGGGCTCGGCGCGCAGATCATCCTCGGCAACACTTTGCACCTGATGCTGCGGCCGGGCGCCGCGGTGATCGGCGCGCACGGCGGACTGCATCGCTTCATGCACTGGGGGGGTCCGATCCTCACCGACTCGGGCGGTTTCCAGGTGTTCAGCCTCAAGGGCCTGCGGCGTATCGCCGAGGAAGGAGTGAGCTTTCGCTCGCCGATCGACGGACGGGACGTGCGGCTCACGCCCGAGGACTGCATGGACGTGCAGCTCGCGCTGCGCTCCGACATCGCCATGGCTCTGGACGATTGCACGGTGCATCCGGCCACGGAGGCCGAGGCGCGCGATTCCATGGAGCGCTCCATGCGCTGGGCGGCACGCAGCCATGCGCACTACTACCGCGGCGCCGAGCCCCCGGGCGGCCTGTTCGGGATCGTGCAGGGCGGCATGCACGGCGCGCTGCGCCTGGCGTCGCTCGAGGCGCTGCTGCGCCACGACTGGCCCGGACTTGCGGTCGGGGGACTTGCGGTCGGGGAGCCGGAAGAGGAGCGCCTGCGCGTGCTCGAGGCCCTGGTGCCGCACATGCCGGCCGACCGGCCCCGCTACCTGATGGGGGTGGGGCGTCCCGAGGACATCGTGGCCGCGGTGCTGCGCGGCATCGACCTGTTCGACTGTGTCATCCCGACGCGCCACGCCCGCAACGGGCACCTGTTCACCGCGACCGGCGTCATCAACATCCGCAACAGCATGTACCAGGACGATCTGGCGCCCGTCGACCCCGCCTGTGAGTGCTACACCTGCCGCAACTACACGCGCTCGTACCTGCGCCACCTGGACCGTTGCAACGAGATTCTCGGCTCACGCCTCAACACCCTCCACAACCTGCACTTCTACCTCGGGCTGATGCGCGCGCTGCGTTCCGCCCTCGCGACCGGGACGCTTCCGTCCTGGGCCCGCAGGTTTATCGCGGCCCGCGGAGCCGCCGCGGCTGCTGTGGCATAATGCCGCCCTTTCGCTTCCCGGACCTCAATACATGAGCTCTCTGATTCCCGACGCTTGGGCACAGTCCGCTTCGGGCTCCCCAGGCCAGTTCGCGCCCCTGATGATCATGGTGTTGTTCGTCGGCGTGTTCTATTTCCTGCTCATCCGGCCGCAGCAGAAGAAGGCCAGGGAGCACCAGGCGCTGGTGTCCAAACTCGCCTCCGGCGATGAAGTGGTGACCACCGGCGGCATGCTCGGCCGCGTCACCGATATTGGCGACACCTTCGTCACGCTGGAAGTTGCCGAGGGCGTGCGCCTCAAGGTGCAGCGCTTCCAGATCGCGCAGCTCATGCCCAAGGGAACATTGAAAAGCGCCTGATCATGCTGGAATACGCGCGCTGGAAATACCTCCTGATTGCGATCGTGCTGCTGCTGGCGCTGGTGTTTGCCCTGCCGAACTTCTTTGGCGAGGATCCGGCACTGCAGGTGGCCCGCAAGGACCATAACGCGGTGACCGCCGATGCCGCCCAGGCGGTGGAGGCGTTCCTCAGGTCAGGCAGCTTGCACTTCGAGAGGAGCTACATCGACAGCGGACGGCTGATGGTGCGCTTTGCGAACGTGCCGGCGCAGCTGGCGGCGCGCGACGCGGTGAACGATCACTTCGCCGACACCTACATCACCGCGTTGTCGTTTGCGCCGCGCATGCCCGAGGCGCTGCGCATGCTGGGCCTGCGGCCGATGCCGCTCGGACTCGACCTGCGCGGCGGCCTGTACCTGCTCTACCAGGTCGACGCGAACGCCGCCGTCAACCAGGCGCTGGAAGGCTACCTGCAGGACGCGCGGCGCGCGCTGGCCGCCGCCAACATTGCCTTCAAGGATGTCGGCACGCTGGCGGTTGGGAGCGCCCAAGCCAACGCCGTGCGGGTGCTGCTCCCCCCCGGAGCCAACCTCAGCGCCGCGCGCAGCGCGCTCAGTGCGTCGCTCGCGGGCCTGTCGGTCAGCAACGAGACCGTCGGCGGCGCCCCCGCCATCCAGGCGGTGATGACCGGCGCGCAGATCCGTGAGCGCCAGGACTACGCCATCCAGCAGAATATCACCACGCTGCGCAACCGCGTGAACGAGTTGGGCGTGTCCGAGCCGATCGTGCAGCGCCAGGGCGTGGACCGCATCAACGTGCAGCTCCCCGGTGTGCAGAACTCCGCCGAGGTGAAGGACATTCTCGGCCGGGTGGCGACCCTCGAGTTCCGCCTCGAGGACATGCAGAACAGCGCCTACGAGGCGCAGCAGCTCGGCCGCGCGCCGCTCGGCTCGAAGCTCTACACGCACACCCGCCTCGGGCGTCCGATCCTGCTCAAGCGCGAGGTTATTGCCACGGGCGATCAGCTCACCAATGCCACCACCGGGCAGTCGCAGGAGGGCCCCGCCGTCAACGTGAAGCTCGACGCGCGCGCCGGCGAGAACATGCTCAAGACCACCCGCGCGAATCTCAACAAGCGCATGGCGGTGGTGCTGATCGAAAAGCGCCGCGAGACCACCGATGTCGACGGTAAGAAGGTGAGCCGCGAGGTGACCGACGAGGACGTCATCAACGACGCCACCATCAGGGGGGTGTTCAGCAACAACTTCCAGATCACGGGACTGCAGGCCGGCGAGGCGCGCGAGCTGGCACTGCTGCTGCGCTCCGGCTCGCTGGCGACCGCCATCTACGAGATCGAGGAGCGCGCGGTGGGCCCGAGCCTGGGACGGGACAACATCGAGAAAGGCGTCACCGCGCTGATCGTAGGCATGGCTGGCGTGTTCCTGTTCATGGCGCTCTACTACAAGACCTTCGGTCTGGTCGCGGACCTGGTGCTGCTCGCCAACGTGGTGCTGCTGACTGCGCTGCTGTCGATGATGCGCGCCTCGCTGTCGCTGCCGGGCATCGCCGGCATCATTCTCACGGTCGGCATGGCGGTAGACGCCAACGTGCTGATCTACGAGCGCATCCGCGAGGAGCTCCGCAAGGGCGTGTCACCGCAGGCGGCGATCCGCGCCGGATTCGAGAAAGCGTTCTCGGCAATCACCGACTCCAACATCACGACGCTGATCGCCGGTGTGGTGCTGTGGGTGCTCGGCACCGGTCCGATCCGCGGCTTCGCCGTCGTGCTCACGCTCGGCATCGCCACCTCGATGTTCACCTCGCTGATGGGCAGCCGCGCGCTGCTGACGCTCATGTACGGCGGCCGGCGCAAGCTCGCGCGCCTGTCGATCTAGCGCGCGCCCGGCCCGGCGGATCTAAGGACTCAACCGTGGAATTCTTCAGCCACCAGACCAGTTACCCGTTCATGGCCACCCGCAAGGTGTGGTACACCCTGTCGGCGCTGCTGATGATCGTGTCGCTCGGCTCGTTCTTCACGCGCGGCGTGAACCTGGCCATCGACTTCACCGGCGGCGTGAGCGCCGAGGCGAACTTCCCGCAGGCCGCCAACGTCGATGAGTTGCGCGCCAGGCTCGCCGCCGCCGGCTTTCGCGAGCCTGAGGTGCAGAACTTCGGCTCCTCGCGCGACGTCGCCATCCGCCTGCCTCCGGATCCCAAGCAGTCCGCGACCGAGATCCGCACGCGGCTCGAGGGCGTGCTCAAGAGCGTCGATGCGCGCGCGCAGGTGGCGCAGCTGGACGTCGTCGGCCCGCAGGTCGGCAACGAGCTCAGGGTGAGCGCCATCTGGGCGCTGTTCTTCACGCTGCTCGGGATATTTCTGTACATCGCCTTCCGCTTCCACACCTGGCGGCTGTCGCTCGGCGCCATCTTTGCGGTATTGCACGACCCGATCCTGGTGCTGGGATTTTTCTCGCTCACCCAGCTGTCGTTCGACCTGGCGGTAGTCGCGGCGATCCTGGCGGTGATCGGCTACTCGCTCAACGACACGGTGGTGGTATTCGACCGGATCCGCGAGCGCTTCGACACCAACCGCCGCTCGCCCGCCAACGTGGTGCTCGACCAGTCGATCAACCAGACCCTGTCGCGCACCATCATGACCAAGGTCGTGACCTCGATCGTGGTCGTGGCGCTGCTGTTCCTGGGCGGCCCGGTGCTCAAGGGCTTCTCCGCGGCGCTGCTGATCGGCATCATCGCCGGCACTTACTCCTCGATCTACATATCGAGCGCCATCGCGCTGAACTTCGGGCTGACCGCCGAACACCTGTTCCCGACGGTCAAGAAGGCGGCGCTTGATCACCTGCCGTAGCGGAGCGCGCTCACGCTGATCGCCGATCCGCACACCTGGCTGGCGTTTGTCGCGCTGTCGCTGCTCGAGATCGTTCTCGGCGTCGACAACATCATTTTCATCTCGATCCTGGTCGAGCGCCTGGCGCCGCGCAGCCAGCACGCGGCCCGCATCGGCGGACTGGCGCTCGCGATGCTCACCCGCATCGTGCTGCTGTTCTCGATCGTGTGGCTGACGCACCTGGTGCAGCCGTGGCTGCAGCTCGGCGGCCGGACGTTCTCAGCGCGCGACCTGGTGCTGCTCGCCGGGGGCCTGTTCCTGCTCGTCAAGAGCGTGCTGGAGATTCACCGGGCGCTGGAAGACGCCATGCCAGGCGTGCTCGCGCCGCCCGCGCGCGGCAATCTGCCCGCCATCATCCTGCAGATCGGGCTCATCGACATCGTGTTCTCGCTCGACTCGGTATTCACCGCCGTTGGGCTGGTGAAGGAGCTGCCGATCATGGTCGCCGCCATCGTGGTGGCGATACTCGTCATGATGTGGGTAGCGCGCTCGATCGGCTCCTTCATCGCGCGCCACCCGACCATCAAGATGCTGGCGCTCGCGTTCCTGATCCTGATCGGCGTCGCGCTGGTCGCGGAAGGGCTGCACTTCGAGATCCCCAAGGGCTACCTGTACTTCGCCATGGGGTTCGCGCTGGCGGTGGAGCTGATCAACGTGCGGCTGCGGCGGCGGTAGCCGAGCCGTTCTCCGTGCGCACCCTGCTGTGGCGGTAGCCGTACACCACGTAGATGATCACGCCGATCACGGTCCAGATCACCAGCCGCCACCAGGTGGGCGTCCCGAGCGATAGCATCATCGAGAAGCAGACGAGCGCCCCCGCGATGCAGGTGAACCACGGCGCCGGCGCGCGGAACGGGCGCGGCAGATCGGGGCGCGTCTTGCGC
>JBOIAH010000288.1:0-4706 GCA_050739055.1 Steroidobacteraceae bacterium
CCCCCGCGGAATCAGCACAGTACCGGCGGCCGCGCCCGGGGGCGACTGCACTATTGCGGAGCAGCCGCTGCGGGTCCGCGCCCCGCGCTGGTGCGGCAACCGCGCTTGCTCCTGGGCTATTCTTCACGCCGATGCTTGAACAGATCGTGATAGTCGGGGGTGGCCAGGCGGCCGTGCAGGCTGCCGATACACTACGCCGCAAAGGCTTCACGGGGAAGCTGACGCTCATCGGCGAGGAGCCGTGGCTGCCGTACCAGCGCCCGCCGCTCTCCAAGGCCTATCTCGCCGGTGCGCTGGAGCGCGAGCGGCTGCTGATCCGCCCGGCGCATTTCTTCGCCGAGCATCAGGTGCACACCGTACTCGGACGGCGCGTCGCGCAGCTCGAGCGGCGTGAGCGGCGGCTGCGGCTCGACGACGGGTCGTTCGTGGCCTACGACGCGCTGCTGCTCGCAACCGGCAGCCGGCCGCGCCGCTTGAGCGCTCCCGGCGCCGACCTCGGCGGAGTGCACCTGCTGCGCAATATCGCGGACGTGGAGCGCATCCGCGCCGGGTTCCGCGCCGGCGCGCGCCTGGTGGTCATCGGCGGGGGTTACATCGGGCTGGAAGTCGCCGCCACCGCGCGCCGGCTGGGGCTCGAGGTGACCGTGCTGGAGATGGCCGAACGAGTCATGAACCGCGTGACCTGCCCGCAGCTCTCCTCCTTCTATGAAGCCGAGCACGCCCGGCACGGCGTGCGCATCGAGTGCAACGCGAAGGTTCGCGGGCTGCGCGGCGATGCCGCTTCCGGCCGCGTGGGCGCGGTGCTCACCGATGACGGCGGCGAGCATCCCGCCGAAGTCGTCGTCGTCGGGGTCGGAGTAGCGCCGGTGGATGAGCTGGCGCTCGACGCCGGGCTCGAGTGCAACAACGGCATCCGTGTCGATGAGTACTGTCGCACCGCCGACCCCGCGATCTACGCGGCCGGGGACTGTGTCAACCACCCGAGCCCGCACTACGGGCAGCGCCTGCGCCTGGAATCCGTCGACCATGCGTTCGAGCAGGGAACCAGCGCGGCGCTCAACCTGCTCGGCACCGCGACGGTGCACGACAAGGTGCCGTGGTTCTGGTCGGATCAATACGATCTGAAACTCATCATCGTCGGCATCAGTCACGGGCACGACACGGTGATCACGCGCGGGGATCCCGCGACACGCAGCTTCAGCGCCTGCTACCTGCGCGGCGGGGAGCTGATCGCGATGGACACCGTCAACAATCCCAGGGATCAGATGGCGGCGCGCAAGCTGATCGCGGCCCACGCGCGGCCGAACCTGGACAAGCTCGCCGATCCGGGGATTGCCCTCCGGGACACGGTCTGAAGCGCACGCGCGCCCAGGTGCGCCGCGGGCGCCTTCAGAACGTCCAGGTGAGGCCGCCGGTCACTAGGTAGGGATTGCCGCCGAGGGCGGCGAAGCGCTCGTACTCGGCGCGCAGCTCGAGCGATCCGAAGCGGTACATCACACCGCCGCCGCCGCCGGCGCCGACGCCGGTGCTGTCCACCGGGGGCTGATTCGCGAGCGGCGGACAGACGCCGCCCCGCGGGCACCCGACGATAGTGGTGAGCGCCGTGGTGTGGAGCTTGGCCACCCCGGCCTGCAGATAGAAATCCACGACCGGTGTCGGCAGGTAGAGGATGGCGAAGGCCCCCACGCCCTTGCGGCTGGCGCTGTTGGCGAGCGTGACGTTGGAATTCTGATAGGCGGAGAAGCCGCTCGAACGGCCGAAGTCGAGGTACTGCACCTCCGCGGCGAGCTCCTCGATGGGGCGCCAGCCGGCGATGATCTGGTAGGCGGAGCTGTGTATGCCGAAGCCGGTGACCAGCCCGGTCGAGGCATCGACGGTCGCCTTGCCGAAGGCAGCGCCGACATAAGGACCGATCAGGTCAGCGGCGCGCGCACCGTGCATGGCGAGAGCAAGCAGCGCCAGGCAGGCCGGACCCAGACCCAGGTTGGATCGCCGCGCAATCGCGGGCCGCTCGCGCATCGGCACATCTCCCACCAAGTACAGCCTGAGGAAAGCATACAACCGGTGTTGGCATCGACGCATGACGCCAAGCACCGACAGGGCCGTATTCGTGAGAAGCGTCACAGCACGGCCCGCAGGGACCTGAGCCCTCAGCGCAGGACGATGAGCAGATCCTTCGCCTCGACCGTCTGCCCCGGCGTGACCAGCACCTCGGCCACCTCGCCGTCGGTCTCGGCGCGCACCGCGGTCTGCATCTTCATGGCCTCGAGCGTCACCAGCACTTCGCCGCGCGCAACCTTCGAGCCGGCCGTCGCCGCGACCGTCGTGACGGTTCCCGGCATGGGTGCGCCCACGTGGCGTGCGTTGCCCGGTTCGATCCTGCGCGGCGGCGGGCGACTCACCGCCTGGCTCTTGTCCGGCACGCGCACCGAGCGCGGCTGACCGTTCAGCTCGAAGAACACCGTGCGCGTGCCGTCCTCGTGCGGCTCGCTCGTCGCGAGGTAACGCACGATGAGGGTCTTGCCGCGCTCCAGGTCGACCGCGATCTCCTCGCCCGGCTCCATGCCGTAGAAGAACACCGACGTGGGCAGGATGGCCTGATCGCCGTACTGCTGCCGCACGCGCGCATAGTCCTGCCACACCCGCGGATACATGAGGTGCGAGGCGAGGTCCTCATCGGTCACCGGGCGCGGCAGCTGCTGCTGGATGCGGGCGCGTTCGGCCGCGAGATCCACCGGCGCCAGCCCTGCCCCCGGTCGCCCGCGCAGCGGCGGCGCCCCTTTCAATACCTTGCGCTGCAACTCGCCCGGGAAGCCCCCGTCGGGCTGCCCCAGCTCGCCGCGGAACAGCTGCACGACCGATTCGGGAAAGGCAACGTCGGTGTGCGCATCGAGCACCTGCTCGCGGCTTATGCCCGCGCTCACCATGAGCAGCGCCAGGTCGCCCACCGCCTTGGAGGTGGGCGTCACCTTCACGATGTCGCCGAACATCGAGTTGACCTCGGCGTAGGCGCGCGCCACTTGCGGCCAGCGCGCCGCGTCGATGCCGAGCGCGCGCGCCTGCTCGCGCAGGTTCGTGTACTGCCCCCCCGGCATGCCGTGCACGTACACCTCCGAGGCGCCGGCGCGCACCTCGCTCTCGAACGCCACGTAGAGGCGCCGCACCTGTTCCCAGTAGGAGGAGATCGCGCGCAGCTTGTCCGGATCGAGGCCCGGATCGCGCGGGCCGTGCCGCAGCGCCTCGACGATCGAGCCGAGGTTCGGCTGCGAGGTGAGCCCGCTCAAGGCGTCGATCGCGCCGTCGACCGCGTCCGCGCCTGCCTCCACCGCGGCCAGCACGCTCGCCGCCGCGATGCCGCTCGTGTCGTGCGTGTGGAAGTGCACCGGCAGCCCCGCTTCTTCCTTGAGCGCCTTCACCAGCGTGTAGGCGGCGCGCGGCCGGCACAGGCCCGCCATGTCCTTGATGCCCAGCACGTGGGTGCCCGCGGCCTTGAGCTCGCGCGCCAGTTTCAGGTAGTAGTCGAGGGTGTAGCGCTTCTCGTGCGGATCGCTCAGGTTGCCCGTGTAGCAGATCGAAGCCTCGCACAGCTTGCCCGCTGCCAGCACCGCGTCGATCGCCACCCGCATGTTCTCGACCCAGTTGAGGCAATCGAAAATGCGGAATACATCGATGCCGCGCTCGGCGGCGCGCGCGATGAAGAATCGCAGCACGTTGTCCGGATAATTCGCATAGCCGACGGCGTTCGCCGAGCGCAGCAGCATCTGCAGCAGCAGGTTCGGCAGCCGCTCGCGCAGCTGCGCGAGCCGCTCCCACGGATCCTCGCGCAGGAAGCGCAGCGCCACATCGAAGGTCGCCCCACCCCAGCACTCCACCGAGAACAGCTGCGGCAGGAGGCTCGCGTAGTACGGGGCGATCGCCGTCATGTCGATGGTGCGCAGGCGGGTGGCGAGCAGTGACTGGTGTGCGTCGCGCATCGCGGTGTCGGTCAGCAGCACGCGCTCCTCGGCGAGCATCCAGCGCGCGAAGCGCTCGGGACCGAGCTCCTCGAGCCGCTGCCGGGTGCCGGGCGCGGGCGGCGGCAGCGGCCCGGGCGGCAGCTGCGGCGCGGCACACTGCGCCGGGCGCGCTCTGGCGGCGGTCTCGCTGTTGCCGTTGACGATGGTCGCGCCGATGCTGCCGAGGATGCGGGTAGCGCGATCGCGCTTGCGCGGCCAGTGCAACAGCTCGGGCGTCTCGTCGATGAAGCGCGTGGTGTAGTCGCCGGATACGAACCGCGGGTGGGTGATCAGCTGGTCGAGGAAGCGCAGGTTGGTGACCACGCCGCGGATGCGGAACTCCGCGAGCGCGCGGTGCATGCGCGCGATGGTCTCCTCGGGCGTCGGCGCCCAGGCGGTGACTTTGACCAGCAGCGAGTCGTACGAGCGCGTGATGATCGCACCGGTGTAAGCGGTGCCGGCGTCGAGGCGGACGCCGAAGCCGGCGGGGCTGCGGTAGGCGGCGATCTTGCCGTAGTCGGGGATGAAGTTGTTCTCCGGATCCTCGGTGGTGATGCGGCACTGCAGCGCGTGGCCGCTCACGCGGATGTCCTGCTGCGCCGGCACGCCGCTCCCGGCGGTCCCGATGCGCGCGCCTTCCGCGATACGGATCTGCGCCTTCACCAGGTCGATGCCGGTGACCTCCTCGGTGACCGTGTGCTCGACCTGGAT
>JBOIAH010000289.1:0-8447 GCA_050739055.1 Steroidobacteraceae bacterium
CTCCAAGCGTCCGCCGATCTGGACGGTCATGGACGACGTCAACGGGAAGATCACCAACCAGGTGCCGGGTATCAACTTCGACACGCACCAACTGCTGGATGATCTGATCGGCGACATGGTCGGCCGCCGTCAGCCGGTGGTGATCCAGTTGGCGGCCAAGAACCCCGAAGTCCTGGCCGACGTCGCGGTGAAGGTCGCCGACGCGATCTCCAAAGTGCCGGGCGTGCAGCCGGCGTCGGTCAACAACGGCGTGATTCCCGCCGGCGATGCCTTGGAAATCCAGGTCGATGCAGCGGCGGCGGCCACGCAGGGCATGACGCCGGCCGACGTGCAAGCTCAGCTGTACCATTACCTGACCGGTGCGGTCGTGACGCGCTATCTCGGCACGGTGCAGGACGTGGGCGTGCGTCTGTGGCTCGATGCGCTGCACAGCAAAATCTACCGCGCTCAGTTCGATCAGTTGCCGCTGCGCTCGCCGACCGGGCGCATCTTTCCGCTCGGCACAGTGGCGAGGACTCAATTCGTCAGCGGACAGCCGCGGATCACGCGCGACAACCTCGCCGAGATCGTCGCGGTGACGGCCCAGATCGGCGGTGGCCACGACCTCGGGTCGACGATCGCCGCCGTAAAAAGGGTCTTGCAAGACTCGGGCGTAGTGCCGCCCGGCGTCTATTACACGATCGGTGGCGCCTACCAGCAACAGCAGATCGCGGTAAACGGCATGCTCAAGGTATTCGCCGCCGCCGCGGTCGCCGAGTTCATCCTGATGTTGTTTCTATACGGCCGCTTGTGGCTGCCGCTGATCATTATCGCGAGCGCCGTGATTTCCAGCAGCGCGGTATTCATCGGCCTGTGGCTGACCGGCACGGAACTCAACATCACGGCGATGATGGGCATGGTCATGATCGTTGGCATCGCGACCGAGATGGCGATCTTCTTCGCATCGGAATACCAGGAACTTGAGAAGACGATGCCGGCGCGCACTGCCCTGCACGGTGCGGCGCTGAACCGCCAGCGGCCGATCGTCATGAGCACGCTCGCGATGGTTCTCGCGCTGCTTCCGCTGGGAGCTGCGATCAGCGGCTCGGGCGACCAGATGCTCCAACCGCTGGCGATCGCGATCATCGCAGGCATCCTCGTGCAGTTGCCGCTGGTATTGCTCGCCATGCCGGTGGTTGTCGGGCTGACCGTGCGGACCCGGGGCAACCCCAAGCTACTTCAGTAGTGCTCGGCGCGAGACGGAAGTTTGGAATTCACTTCCGCGGCGATCTTCGCCGGGTCGGCGGTAAACGCGCTCGCGACCTGCGCGGCGAGCCTCTCGACGTGGGCCTTGTTCGAGCTGCCCTGGTACTGGTCCGAGATCGCGGCGAGCTTGCGGGCGGTGGCGGGCGAGAGGTCCGCGGACCTGTGGCTCCCCGGGGTGCAACCCTTGGACAGCAGGATGACGGCGAGCCAGATGATGAGGATAATCCTGACCCAGCGGGGCAAGCGCTGGAACAGCGACCAGCCGGACCGAAGCACCCAGCCGAGCACCTCGAACCAGAACCGTACTCTTTGCCCCGGCTCTTGCCGTGGGAACTCCGCAAGGCGGGGCGCAGGCGCCGATGAAGCGGCGGCCCCGCGGGGCCGAGCGGCCGATTTTTTGGGGATTTCGGACCCTGCGGCCTCGCCCGACACGATCCGCCGGCACAGCGCTTCCAGCGCGGGTGTCGGCTGGCCGCCGGGGACCTGCAACCATTGCACCGTGAGAAATTTCTCCGGAACACGCGCGCGAGCCTGATCGGTGTCGTCGATAACGACGGGCAGCAGAAACAGGTGATCGTCGGCCATATCGAGCGTTCTCTCGACGGCCAGACGCCACTCCCGGCGGAAATAACCTTCGTGCCGGGCCTCGGTCTGGGCCGACACGAGCGGCATGAAATAGTCGCAGTCGCGGATCTGCTTGCGGATCTTCTGATCCCACGCATCCCCCCCGCCGAGGACGCTCTCGTCGTACCAGACCTCGAGTCCATAGCCGGGAAGCGCATCCCCGATCAGCCGTGCCGCCGGGCGATCCTCCGAGGCGTAGCTCAGAAAGACCGTGGGCGGCGGGCGATCGGCGTCGGTGCCGACGCTAGACACGGCGGCACCCAGGTGCCCGCGCGCAATCCGACGCCTTGGGCACTGTGTTCAATTCCAGGAGGGCGGCCGCAAGCATACGGGCGCAATCCAACCAATATTGGCGGCAGAGTGCAACTGATCATCAATCGCCGCCATCGCTGACTACCTGGACTCTAGCGCCACGGCTCTGCATCTGCGGTTGTATGGCGGTCTGCAACCCCCCAGCGCCGCGTGTGGTCAGCGATCACCATCGTCTGACGGCCTTGACCGGCCGCCCCGGTCCGGCCTGGGCTTGGCAAGCGATCAACGGCTTGGTGATGGCGGAACGCTCCGGGCTGCGTTGCCAAATCACTTGCTCCATGCCCCATACGCGTCCCGCCCAGCAACCATTTCGAGAAGCTGCGCGGCCAGCTTGGGGCGTTCCATTTCGATCCGCGTCAACAAGCATTGAGGTGAACCATGTTGATGACCAAGCGCAAGCCGGTGAGCGTCGGCGAGATTCTGACCGAGGAGTTCATGACGCCGATGGGGTTGACCCAGGCAGCGCTAGCCGAGGCGATGGGCGTGCAGCGCAAGCACGTCAACGAGTTGTGCAACGACCGCCGCAACATCACGGCCGCGACGGCGCTGATCCTGGCGCGCGTGTTCGGCAACAGCCCCGACTTCTGGCTCAACGTCCAACGGCGCAACGATCTCTGGGAAGCGATGCACAGCCCGCGCGAGCGCCAGCGCATCAATCGCGCCCGGCCACTCACGCCAGCCGCGTGACCCTTCCCATCCCTACCGTGACGCTACCGCGCGCGCGTTGCGCCTCTATTCGCACGCCACGGCGCGAAGGGGGCTGTGGCGGGTGTCCGCGAGCAACGACGGGATCTGACCGTTCGGGGCCGAAAAGGTTTTAACCGATGAGCGCAGGCCTGATCCAGCCGCGCAAGTTCTGTTCTGAAGTGGCGGAGAGGGTGGGATTCGAACCCACGAGCCGCTTGCGCAGCCTCCGGTTTTCAAGACCGGTGCAATCAACCGCTCTGCCACCTCTCCGTACTGAGCCAGTCAGCCGGTTCGGTTCATTCTATCAGGGCACCGGGATTCAATTCCCCGTGATGGCGGGTGAGCGGCGCGTGCTCGCCGCGCGGCTTGCCGTGCTGATCGATCGGATGTGTCCATTTCGACGCGTCCATCTTCGGCCAGAATTGCGCGATCGGGACCGTGGAGAAATCCTCCTCGACCCAGAAAAACCCGGTGTCGATGCCCGCCTCGGACGCCGCGCGCCCGAGGTGATGGTGGTCGGTGATATAGAGCTTGCCGTCCGGACCCCAGACCGCTGGGATCGGGTGCGCAGAGAGGAACTCCTGCTGCTCGTGCTTCTTGAGCGCTTCGAGCTCGGCGCGCTTGTCGTGCACCTCGATGAGCCCGACCGTGATCTGGGTGGGCCGCAGGCGGTGGATCTCGACTTCGTGCAGCTTGGGCATGTCTTTGAGCGCCGCTGCAGGGGTCGACGCCTTTTAACACAATCGTAACAGCGGCGGAGCGGCCACCCGCCCTCCCGGCCCTGGCGGGACGAATCCGTCGGCTGTCAGGACGGATCCGCTTGCACCGGGGTTCACCCGCGCACGCCTGAGGGTGTCTCATACCCTGCGCAGTCAATGTGCCGGGAGGCCAACATGAGGGTCACGAGCTGGGCGATTGTCGGATCGCTCCTCATCAATCTGGCGTTCGGGCTGATCGTTGCCGCGGCGAGCGCCACGCGGCCGGCCGCTGCCGGCGCGCCCCCGTTGTGCGCGCATCGGCATTCGACCGTGAGCCCGCGTCACGAGCCCGTCAGCCGCTACCTCGCGGCGGCGCGCATGGGGTGGGCGATCGGTTGAAAACCGGGCGTCACCCCTAACGCGCCCGTCGGAGCCGCAGCCCGGCACGCGCCCGGGCGAGCCCGTCCACCGTGCGAAGGTACTGGATGGCGGCGCGCGCCGCGAGGCCGCTGCAGCGGTGCAATGGAATCGGCCGCACCGGCGTGACCGGGAAGGCCAGCTCGGCGTCGGTCGCGCCCAGCGTGCGCTGCGCAAGCAGCCGTCCCATGACGGTCGCCATAGCCACGCCGCGCCCGTTGTAGCCGAGTCCCGCGAGCAGCCCCGGCGCGAGCTCGTGCAGGTGCGGCAGGTGATCGCGGGTCATCGCCACGAGCCCCCCCCAGTGGTATTCGAAGGCGACGCCCGCGAGCCGCGGGTAGATCTCGTGCACCGCGCGGCAGTGGTGGCGTGACGAGCGCGGCCCGGGCACCGCGCCGAAGGTGCCGCGCGACCCGAGGACCAGCCGGCCGCTCGCATCCATACGGAAGTAACGCAGCAGATGCCAGGTGTCGGAGGCCGCCTGCCCACCGGGCAGGATCGAGGAGCGCACCGCAGGTGCCAGCGGCGCGGTCGCTACCTGAAAGGACGGCACCGCGACGATACTCCGCCGCAACGCGCCCACGAGCCGCCCGCCATAGGCGTTGGTCGCGACGATCACCGTCGGGCTGGTAAGGGTGCCGCTCGGGGTATCGATGCGCCACTCGCGCGCCGCGCACGTGAGCCGCGTGGCCGGGCTGCGGGTAAAGATGCGGCCGCCGGCGCCTGCGACCGCGCGCGCCAGCCCGCGCACGTACGACAGGGGCTGCAGCGTGCCGCCGCGCCGATCGAGCAGGCCGCCGCAATAGCGCGCCGACCCGGTGAGCTGCGCGACCTCGCGCTCCGACAGCAGTTCGACCGCCGCACCGCGCTCGCGCCACTGCCGCACCCGCTCGGCGAGCAGCGCCAGCGCACGCTCGGAGGTCGCGGGCTGAATCCACCCCGTTCGGGTCGCATCGCAGGCGATGCGGTGGCGGCCAATGAGCTCAAACACCAAGTCCGGGCCCGTGGCGACACTTTCCACCAGCCGCGCCCCACGCTCCGCGCCGAACAGTTCCTCGAGCGTGTCGGGGTCGGATTTCATCCCGGGGATGACCTGTCCGCCGTTCACACCCGAGGCCCGATCGCCCAGCTCGGCGGCCTCGAGCACCGCCACCGCCCGTCCCGCCGCGGCCAGGTGCAGTGCCGCCGACAGCCCGGTGTAGCCGGCGCCGATGATGGTGACTTCGGTGCGCTGCGCGCCGGCCAACGGCTGCAGCGCGGGACCCGCGCTCGCCGTCGCGGACCACAGCGACTGCGGCGATGCGGCGGTCATGCGGCGCGGCTAATCGATAGGTGAATATCGAGCGGTTGCGACGACTGTAAGGGAGCCGCCAACCATGGTCAAACCGCGCAGCGCTACACGCCCGGCGCTGCGCAGACCGCTCACTTCCACCGCCTGCATCGATGTGCGAGACTCCCCGCGCACGGCGCGGGGGACCCGGGAGCTGCAGCGGTCCGGCGCGAAGCAACCGATAATCGAAGCTCGCTTGGGGTGGCCGATGCAGTCTTCCGCGCGTGGCGCACGGGCCCTGTCCCTCGCCTTGATCTGCGGCGTGCTGAGCGGCGCTGCGCAGGCGGGCGTCGCGCCTCCCCTGCCCGCCGAGCATCTGCGGGTCGAGCCCCTGCCGCCGCGCAGCCCGCACTGGGTGTACGTGCTCGATGACGCCTTCGACAACGAGATCGACGCGCGGGTGTACCTGTACGACGGCGACACCTACCGGCGGCTCGGGCAGATCGACGCGGGCTTTCTGCCCGGATTCAACCTGTCGCCCGACGGGGCAACCACCGTCATCGCGACCACCTACTTCGCGCGCGGCAGTCGCGGTGCGCGTACCGACGTGGTGGAGTTCACCGACAACGCGACACTCGCCGTCACCCACGAGATCGTGCTGCCGCCGAAGCGCGCACAGACTCTGCCCACGCTGTTCAACCTCGGCTACAGCTCCGATGCCCGTTTCCTGTACGTGTCCTATGTGACCCCGGCCGCCTCCTTCGGCGTGCTCGATCCGGCGCATGGCGCCGTGCTCGGTGAGATCGACACCGCCGGGTGCGTGCTGGTCATCCCTTCGGGTCCGAACCGTGTGTCGTCCCTGTGCGAGAGCGGACGCCTGCTCACCGTTACAGTGGATGCGCAGGGACACGAGGCGTCGCGCGCCCTGTCGGCGCCGTTCTTCGATGCGGACCTCGACCCGCTGTTCGTGCAGGGAATCCCCACCACCCGCGGCTTTGCCTTCCTCTCGTTTCTGGGTGCCGTGCACGAAGTCGACTTATCCGGGCCGCAGCCGGTGTTCGCGCCGCCCTGGTCGCTGGTGAGCGAGGCGGAGCGCGGACAGTGGCGGCCCGGCGGAGCGCAGGTCGGGGCGATCAATCGCGCGATGGGGCGCCTGTTCGTGCCGATGCACCGGGGCGGCGAAGGCTCACACAAGGACGGCGGTACGCAGCTGTGGGTGTTCGACCTCGCCAGCCACCAGCGCCTGGCGCGCTGGCCGCTGAAGGCCGCGGGACTTGCGCCGGTGATCGCCGTGCAGGTGTCCCAGGATCCCTCGCCGGTGGTGTTCGTCGCGAGCGAGAATGCCGACCTCGCGGTGCTGGACGGGGCTACCGGACGCGTGCGGCACATCGAGAAGCACCTCGGCCAGACTCCGTGGCAGCTGGTGAGTCCTTAGAAGTCATGAAACCCTCATTCGACCTGCTGTTCGAACACTCCTCCCGCTCGCTGGCGCGGCGCACCTCCAGGCGCAGCCTCCTCGCCACGCTCGGACAGGCGTTGACCGGTGCGGCGCTGCTGCCGCTGTTGCCGGTGGCGCGCGGCGGCCGCGCCCAGGCTGCGGATGCAAAGCCCGGACCGAACAGTCCCGAGAGCTGCCAGTACTGGCGTTACTGCGCCATCGACGGCTCGCTGTGCGCGTGCTGCGGCGGGACCTCGACATCGTGCCCCCCGGGCACGACGCCCTCGCCCATCACCTGGATCGGAACCTGCCGCCATCCGGGCGACGACCGCGATTACATCGTGTCCTACAACGACTGCTGCGGGAAAACCAGCTGCGGCGCCTGCGATTGCGGTCGCAACGAACGCGAGAAGCCGATGTACCGGCCGTCGCGCAACAACGATCTCAACTGGTGCATGGCGAACGCCGACTCGAACTACCACTGCACGGTGTCGGTCATTCTCGGAGTCGCTGAAAAGAAATGACACTGCGGCCGAGGGGCTCCCGGAGCGCGGCGGCGCGTGTCCTCGGTGCCGCGGTGCGCGAGCACCGCAAGAGCGTCGCGCCCGAGGGGCCGTAGCGTATGTCGCGGCTCGCGTTATGGGCGGCGGCCGGACTCGCGGCGGCGGCGATTGTCGCCCCCGTCGGTGCGGACCCCGCCCAGGACTACATGCTCTATTGCATGGGCTGTCACGGTGCCGACGCCCGCGGTGTTCCGGGCAAGGTGCCGCCGCTAGCCGGCTCCCTGAGCCTCTTCATGCGCACCCCCGAGGGACGCAACTACCTGCTGCGCGTCCCCGGCGCGGCCAACTCGGTGCTCACGGACGCGCAGCTTGCGGCGGTGCTCAACTGGCTGGCTGAGCGCTATCCTGCCCCGAACGGAGCGCCGGCGGCAGCTTTCACCGCGGCCGAAGTGGCACAGGTACGCCACACCCCACTCGCCAACCTGCAGGCGAGGCGGCGTGAGGTGGTGCGCAGCCTCGCCGCGACGAGCGCGGCCCCCGCCGCGGAGTATTAGTTAGTTAGTTTCGCAGGCCGCGGCTCAGCGGCAGGGTACGCACGCGCTTGCCGGTAGCGGCGTAGATGGCGTTGCACAGCGCTGCGGCCACGCAGGCCGTGCCGGTCTCCCCGACTCCGCCGGGGTCGTGGGAGGTGCTGAGCAGGTGCACCTCGACCTTCGGCGCCGCGTCGATGCGCAGCGACTGGAAATCGTTGAAATTTGTCTGTTGCACACGTCCATTGGCGATCGTGATCTCGTTGGTGAGCGCCGCGCTCAGCCCGAATATAACGCCCCCCTCGAGCTGTGCGCGCACCCCGTCGGGATTGACCACCCGGCCACAGTCCATGGCGCACACCACGCGCTCGAAGCGCGGCTGGCCCCGCGCATCGACGCTCACTTCGGCGACCTGCGCCAGATAGCTGCCGAACGCATACTGGATGGAGACGCCGCGTCCGCTGCCCGCCGGCAGCGCCGTGCCCCAGCCGGCGCGGTCGGCAGCCAGCTCGAGCACCGCGCGCATGCGCGGGTCCTTCAGAAGCGCGTGACGGTAGCTCACCGGGTCCTGTTGGGCCGCTGCGGCCAGCTCGTCGATGAAGCTCTCGACCACGAACACGCTGCGCGTCGGACCCACCCCGCGCCACCAGCCGGTCGGCACCCCCGGCGGATCGTGCCGCACGAAGCGCACCTCCAGGTTCGCCACCGGGTAAACCATGTCGG
>JBOIAH010000290.1:0-1614 GCA_050739055.1 Steroidobacteraceae bacterium
CGCGTGTACACCGGCGTGCCGACGTCGAACTCGCGCGCGCGCGACAGCGGTCCGACCACCACCGGCTCGAAGCCGGCATCCCGCACCAGGCGTTGGGCGACGGCGAGCGCCTGGGGATCGTCGCCGGCGAGCGGAATGCCGATCGGCTGCCCCGGGCGGCGTGCTTCGCCCGCCAAGTCCCCGGAGTTGATGGCGTTGAAGGCGCGAACCAGACGCACGCCCGGCAGATAGCGGGCGGAAGCCACGCCCGTCCCTGCGCGGCGCGCCTCGACGGCCATCTCGCCGTCGCGCCCGGGATAGGGATTGCAGGTGTCGAGCACGATCTTGCCGGCCAGCTCGCTCTTCAGGTCCCGCCCGATCTGCGGCAGCGCCGCGTAGGGCACGGAGACCAACACCACATCGCCGAACAGCGCCGCATCGCGCGGCGTGCCGACCCGGGCCTTGGGCCCGAGCGACTGCGCGAGCGAGCGCAGCTGCTCGGGGTGGCGCGAAGACACCAGCACCTCGTGGCCCGCGTTCACCCACAGCCGCGCGAGCGTGCCGCCGATGTGGCCCGCGCCGATGATGCCGACTTTCATCGCCGCGGCGCCAGCCGGCGGCGTAGCCGGCGCCACGGCGTCCGCGTGCGCCGCAACGCAGCACACCGCGAGCGCCATCGCCGCTGCGATGCCCAGGGCACGGGTGCCAAGCGCCGGTGCGCTCATTTCGGTGAAAACTCCACTTCGGTCTGCCAGCGCGGCATGCCCGCGTCATCGGTGTCGATGACCAGGGTGCCGTGCGCGCGCTGCTCCTTCGACGCAAGGTGCAGCTCGGCATTCTCGCCGCAAGGCGCCTGCACCGGCAGCGGCGTCGTTACCGTGATGCCCTTCGCCGCCGCAACGTCCGCGGGCGCGGCGCTCGAGGGCTCGATGTGGGCCGCCGTGATCTGCGTGAGCGGCGTCGTCACGAAACGATAGGCCACGGCGCCCTGCCACTCGGCCTTGGGCGCCTTGTCCCGGCGCGCCTTGCCCCTGGGAGCCTTGCCCCCGGCCGGCGCGGCGCCCGCGGGGGGCTTCGAGGTATCGAAGCCCGCCTGGCGGGTGAGCGGCGGCTCGGTCAGTTTGATCTCGCGCGGTTGCGGCGGCACGAGCTTCTGCCGGGTCGCCAGTCCCTGCAGCCGCCACACGGCCAGGATCTGCAGCGGAAAACTGTTCGCACACCGCACCGAGTACAGCCCGTGCCACGCGCTTCCGTCCTCGCTGGTGAGCGTGACTCGCTGATTTTCGCCAACGGCGAACAGCACTATCGAGCCGGGCGTGACCAGCGTGCCGCGCTGCGCGGTCGCGCTCACCTCGTACATGCCGATGTCGTTGTTGGCCTGATATTGCGCCGGGGTGGTGTCCTGGACCTGCACGTCGCAGGCGCTGACGCACAGCGCGGCGGGAAGGCAGCCAAGGCGGATGAACCTGTTCATACAGCCCCCTTCGTCACTCCTCTAACGCCGGGGGAGCCGGTGTTGGCGCGGCCGCCCGGGCCTCAAAAGACAGTGCCCCCCGGTCTACTTCTTCCTCCGGGCACCGGACCGCTTCGCCGCTCTGAAGGAAATTCCGCAACGCATGGCCTTCTGCTGAACCG
>JBOIAH010000291.1:0-9104 GCA_050739055.1 Steroidobacteraceae bacterium
GGGAGGACTCTTCCCACGCGAGTGACGCGCAATACCTCAAGCTGTTCCCGGCGTTCTTCCGCGCCAAGCACCTCGGGGGAGTGCGCTGGGATTTCATCCAGAACCAGGCGCTCACCGTGCAGTTCGCGGACTCGCACACCCTGGCCGGGCGTTTCTCCGACATTAGCCTCCAGTGGTCCGCGGCCTTCTTCTGAAGCTGTGCGTAGCGTAGTCCTCATCGTCGCGCTGCTGCTCGGCCTCGTCCTCGAGGCGCGGTCCGCTGCGCAGTCCGTGGTGCTGGTCGTACGCGAAGACAGTCCGATCACCGACCTGGACTCGGTCAGCGTGCGCAAGCTGTTCCTCGGCCTGCCGGTGCTGGTCAACGGCACGCCGCTGCGCCCACTGCGCAACCGCAGCGACGACCTGCTCGATCAGGTCTTCCTGCAGCAGATCGTGGCCATGTCGAGGTCATCCTACGACCGGCAGATCCTCATCGGCGTGAACCGGCAGCGTTCGCTGCGTCCGGTCGAGCTGTCGACGCAGGCGCGCGTGCTGGACGCGCTCTATGCCGACCCGTACGCGGTGAGTTTCACCTGGTTGCGCGATGTGGCGCACAATCCGCGCATCCGCGTGGTGCGCGTGCTATGGAGCGATTGACCAACAGCCTGTGGGTACGCCTGACCAGCGTCGTGCTGGTGATCCTCGCTGCGCTGGTGCCGCTGCTGTACCTCGACGTTTCTGCGATCGTGGAGAACGGCTACGCCGAGCGCTTCGTGAACTCGCTGCGTTCCTACAGCCGCCTGGTGGCCGACGAGCTCGAGGCACTCAACGCGCAGGATTTCGACCAGCGCGCCGCCGCGCTGCTCGACAGCGTCGTGCTGAGCGGACAGGTGGTCTTTGCGGAAATCACCGACGGGAGTCACAAGCTGCACAGCTCGATTGGCCTGGGTCCGCTCTCGGTCCCGCGCCGCGACGATTTTTCCTTCGGCGACCAGGGCGATCAGGTCTACTACATCACCCACACCGTGAAGCGTGGCGAGCACCTGATCGCGCTGCGCCTGGGGTTCGATGAAACCCCGACGCTCGAACGCCTGGCAGCCGCCAAGCAGCGGGTGCTGCTGGCAATGCTGGCCTTCGTGGGCATATCACTGGCGCTGGCGATCTGGCTGTCGGCGGTGATAGCCCGCCCGATGGTGCGGCTGCAGGAGGCCGCCAAGCGCGTGGCCGGCGGCGACGTGCACGCCCGTCTGCAGATGCGCAGCTCGATCCGCGAGGTGCAGGAACTCAATCACCACCTGGAGAGCATGCGCCAGGAGCTGGTCGGCACCAACCAGCGCCTCAGCAGCGAGATCCGCGAGCGCGAGGTGTCCGAGCAGAAACGGCTCGAGCTGGAGCGGCGGCTGCTGCACCGCGAGCGTATCGCGACCATCGGCACCCTCGCCGGGGGAGTGGCGCACGAATTCAACAACATCGTGACGCCGATCCTGCTGTATTCGCAGGTGGCGCTCGATGAGGCTCGGCCCGACAGCGTGCTAGCGCGCGATCTCATCCGCATCGTGGCTGCCGCACATCGCGCGCGCAGCCTGGTGACGCGTATCCTGACCTTCAGTCGCGAGATGCAGTCGCAGCAGCCGACCGAGTTCTCGCTGCGGCCACCGGTCGAGGAGGCGCTGGCGATGCTGCGCGCCATCGTCCCGGTCAACATTGAGATCGTCTTCGAGGCGCAGGATGGACCGCTGCCGGTGCTGGGCGACCCGAGCCTGGTGTACCAGGTGGTCACCAACCTGTGCACCAACGCCTACCAGGCGATGCGGCGCGGCGGCGGCCGGCTTGCAGTGCGCCTCCAGGCGGTCGAGAATCCGGCGCAACAGGCGATCGCCCCGGGACGCTACAGCGTCCTGGAGGTCAGCGACACGGGGCACGGGATGGATCAGGCGGTGCTCGCCCACATTTTCGAGCCGTTCTTCACCACCCGCGAGGTGGGTGACGGCACCGGTCTCGGGCTGTCGGTCGTGCACGGGATCGTGACCTCCATGGGTGGGTCGATCACGGTGCAGTCCGAACTCCGTCGCGGCACGACCTTCCGCGTGTATTTCCCGGCCACCGCGGCCCCGGTACTGGCTGGCGCCGCCGTGGCGGGCGCCTGAGGAGGTCTGGCGGTGGCGTCTGTTCTGGTAGTGGACGACGAGACCGAGGTAGGTGAGGTCATCCGCCGGGTGCTCGAGCGCGCCGGCTTCACCGTGTTCGTCACCAGCAACGCTACCAGCGCTCTCGAGGCGGTGGAGGACCGGGAGCCCGATGTGGTGATCACCGACGTCATCATGCCGCGGGTGCACGGCGTGGAGCTCATCAAGACGCTGCGCGAGCGCCATCCGCGGATCCGGGTGATCGCAATTTCCGGCGGCGGCAGCTTCGGACCGTTGTCCTACAAGCCCGATGCGATCAGCACACATGCCTTCCTGGCCGCGGCGCGCGAAGCCGGCGCCGAGGAGGTGCTCACCAAGCCCTTCGACATGGCGGACCTGCTGGCGGCCATCCACCGGCTGCTGCCGAACTGACCCGCGGCGCGCATCCGCTCGGCCACCCACCTGGCAGCAGCGCGATTCACGGCGCGGAACTCCGGGGCTGCGCCGTGGCCCCGGTACCGCGGTCAATCACTCCTTCGCGAGCGGTAGCGCGCCGGCCGTGGCGATGCGCGTGTGCAGGTTGAAAGTGGCGCCCTCGACCAGGATGTGCATCCGCAGCCCGAGCATGCAGACCGGCTGTCCTTCCTCGACACCGTCGATGGAGGAGTAACTCACATCCGAGCCGTCCACAATAGTCACGCCGCCGCTGCCCTCGACTTCGACGGTCTCGTCCGGCGCGATGAAGGCGGCGGTGTCCTCGTCGAGCCCGATGCCGACCGCGAACGGGTTGTAGGCAAGCGCCGTGAGCAGGCGTCCGAGGCGATCGCGCTGGCGAAAATGCTGGTCGATGATGAAGCGGTTGGTGAGCCCCAGTCCCGGCGCCATCCGCACGCTGCCGGCGATCAGGGAGGAGCCCTCATCCCCGGCCGCAATCATGTGTTCGGACAGGATGCTGGCGCCGGCGCTGGTTCCACCGACCGTCACGCCGTCGGCGTTGCGCAGGCGGATGAGCTTCGCCACCGCCGTGCCGCCGAGGAGCGTCGTGAGGCGCAGCTGGTTGCCGCCGGTGAAAAAGATGCCGCTCGCCTCCTCGATGCGCCTGAGGCGCCCCTGCTCCTGGCAGTCTCGCCGCGTGTCGAAATCCATCACGGTGACGCGCCGGGCGCCGATGTCAGTGAATACCTGCTCGTAGCGCGCCCCGGTCTCGTGCGCGCGGCTGGCGGTGGGGATCACGACGATGTCGGCGTCCTCGCCCCCCGAGACGCGCACGAAGCGCTCGAGGATCCGGCGGTCATTTTCCTTATTCTCGGCACCGCCGATCGGGACGATCCAGCCACGCGTATGGCCGTCGGGAACTCTGCTGGGCATCTGGCGCTGACTCCTTATATCAAATGCCGCAGACACCGAAGGTACCACGGCCGCGGCGCAATTTCCTTCGGCCCCCAGCAGCGAGCAACGGCTTGCAGTCAGCCCACGCCGGTACGACACTGCGCCCGCCCGCCCAGCGGCTCTCCACTCAGGCCTGGGAAAAATCGTCGCCGCCCAGAAGGCTGACGAATTCGATATGAGCGGCCATGCGCAAAAGGCCAAGGACCTGCTCGACCAGGTCAATCACGAGCTCAAGGAAGCCGCGGAAGCCGCCAACCGTCACTGACACCCGTTTCAGGCCAGGGCCCGCACGCCCTCGAGAAGCCGCTCGACCTCCTGTGCGGTGGTGTACGCCGCGCAGCCGGCGCGCACCAGACCATCGTGCTCGTGACCGAGCACCCGCACCGCCGTGGTCGCGTAGAAGTCGCCGTGCGAGACGAACACGCCACGGTCGGCAAGCGCTGCGGCGACCCCCTGGGAGTCACGCCCCGCCACGGCGAAAGAAAGCGTAGCGGTACGAGCCGTGCCCGCGGGCGGGCCATAGACTTCAACTGCTGGAATCGCGCGCAATCCCTCCCAGAGCTGTCCGAGCAACTCGCTACCCCGCTCGTGCAGGCAGTGCGACACGCGCGCGAGGCGCGCGCGCCGCGGCAGCTCGGCTCCCGCGAGGGAGGCGAGAAACTCCATGGCCGCCCCGGCTCCCACGATGCCTTCGTGGTTCAGCGTGCCGGTTTCCAGCAGATCCGGGGACTGGGATGAGGCGGGCGCGAGCTTCGGTGGGTCCAGCCGTTCGAGCAGTTCACGCCGGCCCCACAGCACCCCGACGTGCGGCCCGTAGAACTTGTAAGCGGAACAAGCTAAAAAGTCGCAATCCCAGGCGCGCACGTCCGGCATCTGGTGGCTGGCGTAGTGCACCGCGTCGACAAACACCCGCGCACCCACCGAGTGGGCCAGGTCGGTGAGCTTCGCCACGTCGTTGACGGTGCCGAGCGCATTGGAGGCGGCCCCGAGCGCCAGCAGGCGCACGCCGGCGGTGAGCTTCATCGCCGCATCCTGCTCGTCGAGGCGTCCGTCCTCGCGGCGCATGCGGATGGTGCGTATTTCGACGCCGCGCTCGCGCGCCAGCGAGCGCCAGGTGTCGGAATTGGCGTGATGATCGAGCTCGGTGACGACCACTACGTCGCCGGCCCGCCACGCGCGTCCGAGCGCACGCCCGAGGTGGAACGTGAGCGTCGTCATGTTCGCGCCGAACACGATTTCCTCGGGAAAACCGCCCAACCAGTCCGCCAGTGCCTGGCGGGCGGCGCTGATCGCCGCGTCGGTCTCGTGGCTCGTGGGGAACGCCCAGTGAGTATTGGCGTTGTGGTGCAGCAGGTAGTCGCCCATCGCGGCGGCGACCTCGCGCGGCACCTGGGTGCCGCCCGGACCGTCGAAGTAGGCAACCGGGTGACCGTTGTGGGTGCGTTCAAGCGCGGGAAAGTGACCGCGGATCTCTTCGACGCTGGCGACGGATGACATGGGTGGCCTCAAAGCCGCTGCGGTCCGTGGGGCAACCCTATCAACATAACGCCCTGCTACCTCCACAGCAACGCCTGGAAAACCGCTACTGCGCGAGACAGAGCCTCGACGAATACGTCATCGCATGAATAGTCCACGCCATTGCTGTCGAGCAGTTGGGGTCCGGTCCGTAGCCTTGTAAATTAGAAACGCCGATTCTATTATGCACAGGATGATTCCCCGCAAGTCCAGACCGCTTCTACTTCGTCTAGCCAAGCAATTTCCAGCCGTGCTGCTCTTGGGACCCCGTCAATGCGGCAAGACCACATTGGCCAAGACCTCGGTCAAAGCGCGCTACTTCGACTTTGAAAGACCGTCCGATCTGCAGCTGTTTGCGAACGATATCGAGTTCGCATTGCAGAGTTTCTCCTCAGCTCCGCTGATTCTAGATGAAGCTCAGTCCCTGCCGACGCTGTTCCCGGCGTTGCGCGCCGCCATTGATGGGTATCGCCGCCGCCATGGGCGGTACTTACTGTTGGGTTCAGTGAGTCCCGACTTGCTCAAACACATCGCCGAAAGCCTCGCCGGCCGTATCGGGATTCTGGAACTCACACCATTCCTCTATAGCGAAGTGGCGAGGCGCAAGGGCATGCGGCTGGAGGCGCTTTGGCTCCGAGGCGGATTCCCCGATGCGCTTCTCGCTCGCAGCGTCCGACACTGGCAGGCGTGGCAGGAAAACTATGTCCGTACCTTTATCGAACGTGACATTGCGCGTCATCGCCTGACCTTCTCAGCAATTGAAATGCGACGGCTGATGACCATGGTCGCTCACGTGCACGGCGGCGTATTGAACGCCTCAGAGCTGGGCCGGTCGCTGGGTTACTCTTATCACACAATTCAACATGTGCTCGATCTGCTGGAGGGCTATTTCCTGGCCAGGCGGCTCCTTCCTTACCACGCGAACCTCGGCAAACGACTCACTAAGTCTCCCAAGCTCTACGTGCGTGACAGCGGCATCTTGCACCACCTGCTTGGAATCGCGAGCCCTGAGCAACTGCTGACCTCACCAGCGCGCGGCAGTAGTTTCGAAGGATTCATGATAGAGCAGTTGATCGCCCGCGAAAAACTCCGCCACCCCGGCAGCGCGTTCTATTATTTTCGCACTCAAACTGGCGCCGAAATTGATCTTATCATCGATAGAGGTCAAGAGCGGGTTGGCATCGAGTTCAAATCGGGTGTGGCGGTCGAACACGCCGACTGGCGACACCTCAAGATGGGGCTTACCGACGGTATCATTCATCGCGGCCTGGTGATTTACAACGGCACGCGAGCGTTTCAGGCGAGCGACAAGGTATCGGTGATGTCGGCTGCGCAAGCACTGGCCGCCGACCGGGAAATGTGAAGGAGGCGTCCGGGATTTGGACGTGCGGCGGCTGAAGTTCAATCTCAAGGACTTTCACGCCGTGGTGCTGGAGAACGGCGGCGTGCCGCTCACGCTTCTCGAGCAGCTCGTCAACGAGTGGATCGCGCGCGTGCCGGGTCCGCAGTCAGCGAATCCGCAGGACCACCTTGCCCAACACGTGTCCGGCCGCCACGCGCTGCTGGGCGCTGGCGGCGTCCGCGAGCGGATATTCCGCGGCGATCGGGACCTGGAGCTTCACTGCCTCGATCGCCCGGTTGAGGCGCTCGAATTCCGCAGGTCCGGGAATGGCGTCGTAGCGCACGAGGGTGATTCCCGCACGAGCCTTGGGCTCGGGGCGCACGCCGGTCGGAAAGGCCACACGGCCTCCGGGGCGCAGCGCATCGATGCACTGCTCGAGTGCCTCGCCACCGGCAAGCGCGAGCACGGCGTCGATGCCCGCGGGGGCCAGCTCATGCGCCGCGGCGCGGATGTCTCCGTGCCGGCCGTCCACGACGGCGTCGGCCCCCAGCGCCTTCACGAAGCCCAGGCCATCGTCACCGGAAGCGGTGGCCAGCACCTTCGCGCCGCGCAGTCTGGCAAACTGCAGCGCGAGACTTCCGACGCCGCCGGATGCGCCGTGGATGATCAGGGTCTCACCGGCCTTCACGTGCAGAGCATCGTCGACCCCCTGAATCGCCGTCAGCGCCGTCGTGCCGATCGCACCCGCCTCCGTCAGGCCCAGGCCCGCGGGCACATGCCCGACTCGCGCGGCGGGCACGGCGACGTATTCGGCGTAAAAGCCGCCCTGAGGGTTGTCCCAGCTGTAAGAGTAGACCTCGTCGCCGACCTTGAAGCCGCGCGCCTGTGAGCCCACGGCCGCAACAACGCCCGCGCCGTCCGTACCCAGCACGAGCGGAAATTGGGAATGCTTGATGTCCCCGGGGTTCTGGCGAATGGCCACGTCCCAGGTCGCTACACCGGCGGTGTGCAGGGCGATCAGCACTTCGTCCGCGCCGGGCCTGGGAACCGGCAGCGTGTGCAGTGTCACGACCTCCGCGCCGCCGGCACGGTCGATGGCGGCGGCCTGCATCGTCTGCGGCACCGGGACGGGACTGGCGGTGTTGCCTGCGGGAGGGGGAGCGGCGAGCCCCTGCGTTGCGACACACGCAACACAAAGCACCCCGACGATTCGCAGCGTCCGCATTGCGCACTCCTAAGCGGCGGCTCGATGCCGCGCCGCTATCATACGGTCTGCACGGCGCGGCGGGCTGCGGGGGTGCGCGGCCCGGCGCGCTCAGCGCCAGCCATAGCGCAGACGCATCCAGATCATCCGCGCGGGCAGCAGGTAGAACGACTCGCTGCCGAACTCGCTGGACGTGACCGGCGGCCGCTGATTGGTCAGGTTCGTGCCTTCAAGGGCCAGCTGGTGACTGCCCCAGGAATAGCCGACGCTGGCGTCGAGCGTGGTGAAGCCGCCGGCCGCTGCGGTGTTCTCCTCGTCGAGAAAGCGGCGCCCGACGTAGCGGGCAACCGCCGTCGCGGTGATGCCGTGTTGCGGCGTGTACAGGACGCCTGCCGAGGCGAGCACCTGCGGGGACAGGGTGAGCTGCCGGCCGGAGACGTCGACGTTCGAGCCGGCATCGAAAAACTGCGTGAAGGTCGCGTCGTGCCAGGCCGCGTTCGCTGCCAGCGTAAGGTCCGGCGCGAGCTGGTAGCGGGCCTCCGCCTCCAGGCCCTTGAGGCGCTCGCCTCCTGCGTTGGCCAATGCCCCGGAGCTCGTTGCGATCACGAGATTGGTGAAGTTGAGCGCAAACAACTCCCCCTGATAGGTGAGGCGGCCACCGTCGGCGGCGCCCTTCAACCCCGCCTCATAGCTTTGCGCCGTTTCCGGTTGCAGCAGGTCGGGCCGGTAGTCGGGGCCGAAGTCGAGGGCGGCGGGCTTGAACGCATTGCGAAAGTCCGCATAGACCAGGGTCTCGTCCTTCCCCTCACTCCAGATCCGGTAGCTCGCGCCGAGGGTCTCGGTGAGCCGGTTGATCGTCTTACTGACCTCTGCGGAGGTGAGTTGCGGGGGAGGCAGGAGCAGATCGCTCGAGTCCTTGTGCTCGTGCACCTCGTTGAGTCGGACACCGGCAAGCACGTCCCAGCGCTCATCCGGGTGCCAGTCGAGCTGCGCGTACTGCCCGGCGAACAGCCGCCGGTCGTCCACTGTCCCGATCTCGTTGGCGGCAAACGCCGAGCTCGGCGGCGGCACCACCGAACCGTTCAGGGGCACGGTGTATGCGCCGTTGCCGTTCAGGGTCGTCTGCGTGCCGTGCCCATAGAGAGCATCGGCGCCGACGACCAGCGTCATGTCCCCGGCGAGCTTGTGCGTCAGGTGGGTGTCGAAATACCCATCGCCGATGTAGCGGCGCTGATTCTGGGTATCGGCGGCGCCGCTCAGATCCGGGTGCAGAAAGGCGCGCACGTCCCGCACGCCCGACCACGCGTAGGACACGAGCGTGTCCCAATCGCCCCACGGGGTCGGCTGCGAATACCCGACGGCGAGGTGGTACTTGTCCTCGTCGATGCGCGCATCCGCCGGATTGAAATTCGCGTTGCGCGGCGTGAGCGTCGTGAGCGCGGCGCCGCTGCGGATCACCGGGCTCGGCGGCGTGTCGCGCACCACCGTCGTGTCCGCGTCGAGGCGCAGGGTGCCCGGACCCACAGCGAGCGCCCCGCGGTAGAACACC
>JBOIAH010000292.1:0-2145 GCA_050739055.1 Steroidobacteraceae bacterium
GGTGTGATCCGTTCCCGGGGGGGGGCGTTCATCCTAAGGAGCATAGCCTACCCCCGCTCACGGACCGGTGGCGGATTCCAGCGCGCCGGGACGGGCACGTCGGTCAGCGGGACGACTCCGCGCCGCGTCCGCATCGCGCCGCGCCGCTCCTCGCGGCGCCGTTGCCGGCAACTCCCGTTGCGGTACGAACGCGTCGCGGCACGGGATCAACGCGTAGCGCGCGGCTTTAAACGCGGCGGCCGTCTTGCGAATCTCACCGTCAGCGTCGCGAAGGTCGTGACGCGTCAGACCTTCAAGGAGATTCGCATGACTTCTGCCACTTCAAGAATCGGTGAGCGCCTCCGTGTCGCCACGAACCTGGCCGCACTCGCCGCCTGGCTGGCCGTGGGTAGCGTCGCGTTCGCGCAGACCGAGACGATCGGCGCCGCCCCCAGCGTCAAGGTCCCCTACGGCGATCTCAACCTCTCGACCGAGCAGGGCTCACTCGCGCTGTACGCGCGCATCGAGTCGGCCGCGAAGGTTGTGTGCCGGCCGGTCGACATCCGCGATCTGGGCGCCATGGCGGCGGCGCAGACCTGCCGGACGTTGGCGCTCGCCAACGCGGTGCGTGATGTCAAGAGCCCGAAGCTCGCCGCGCTCTACGCCGCGCGCGCGCGGCATGGATAGCAGCGAGCGACAGGGACCGTGCGGCCTGCCCGTGCGGGTGACCCCCGGGAGAGGGTCACCCGCCCCCGCGGCAAGTGGCCGACACCCCGGCGCACGCCGGTGCGCGCGGCCAACTTAGCCGAGGGTGGCGAGCTCGCCGGCGCTCAAGTGCACACGGGCGGCGGCGACGTCCTGCTCGAGGTGCGCGACCGAGGAGGTGCCGGGAATCGGCAGCATCGCCGGGGACTTCGCCAGCAGCCACGCGATGGCGATCTGCACCACGCCGACGCCGTGCGCGCTCGCGAGGGCTTCCAGCCGCGGGTTGCCGCCGCTGCCTTCGAGGGCCTGCTCCGAGCCGCGAGCGATCGGCGCCCACGGAATGAACGCCAGCCCCTCGCGTGCACAGATGTCGAGCACGTCGGCGGATGCCCGGTCCGCGACGTTGTAGCGGTTCTGCACCGAGACGATTGGCGCCACACCACGCGCGCGCTGCAGCTCATCAACCTTGAAATTCGATACGCCGATGTGGCGGATCCTGCCCTGCTGCTGCAGCCGCGCGAGCTCCCCGATCGAGTCCTCGAGCGGCACCTTGGGATCGATGCGGTGCAGCTGGTAGAGGTCGATGCGCTCGAGCTTCAGGCGCTTCAGGCTCCCCTCGCACGCCGCGCGCAGGTGCTCGGGCCGTCCGTCCGCTACCCACTGCGGTGCGCTGGGGCGCAGCAGTCCGCCCTTGGTTGCGATCACGAGTCCGCGCGGATAGGGATGCAGCGCCTCGGCGATCAGCCGCTCGCTCACCTCTGGCCCGTAGGCATCGGCGCTGTCGATGAAGTCGACGCCGAGCTCCACCGCCCGCCGCAGCACGCGCCGCGCCTCCACCTGATCCCGCGGCTCGCCCCAGATTCCGGCCCCGGTGATGCGCATGGCGCCGAAGCCGAGCCGATTCACGGTGAGATCCCCGCCGATCTTCACGGTACCGGCGGCCGCGGCCGGCGCCTGCGTCGATGCGCGCGCGAACTCGCGCGGCGCCATGAGCGCCGCCGTGCCAACGACACCGCCCATGAGCACCTGCCTGCGTGTCAGCCGCCTGCCGTCCATTCACCGATCATGGACCTGCGCAATCGCCACTGGCAAGGCGGGGCCGCAGGCCTAAGCCTGCCAATGAATCAGAGCCGCGCCCGCACGAACAGCATGAACGAGGTCGGCCGGTAGCCGTACGCCGGGTTGAGCGCCGCGGGGTAGCGGTACTGGCTGACGAGACCGCCGACCCCGAGACTCGCGGCCTCGAGGTGCGCGAAATCAAAGATGTAGCCGAGCGAGAGCTTGTTGATGGTGAAGTTCTCGCCGAAAGCCGGCGCTCCGGGCCCGGGAAGGAACAGCTCATCCTTCGCCACGCGCTCGGCGCGCGCAAAAACGGTGTGTGCCGGGGTGAGCCTGAGCGCTGACTCGAGCAGCCAGCCGCCACTCGCCGGGCCCTGCGAGGGACTGTTGTGCCCCCAGGCA
>JBOIAH010000293.1:0-11056 GCA_050739055.1 Steroidobacteraceae bacterium
GTGGTTGATCGAGACATAGACGGCGTCGCGGCCGGCGCTCACCTCGTCGATCGCGCTGCGGGCATCCGGGGTGTACATCACCGCGACGGCGCCTTCGGTCGCGGCCACTGCCGCCCCGGGAACCGTGTAGGCGATGAGCGAGCCCTTGCGGATCGGAACCGCGCCGGGCGGCGTCCAGTCCTCGCGCAGGGTGAAAATGAGATGCTCGCCCTGCGCGCCTTTCAGATCGGCGCCGAGCGGCAGCGGTAACTGCCGCACCGTCCCGTCGGGCGCCAGGGAATAATACTCGGCGGTGAAGAAGCTGACATCGCGCTGCACCAGGGAAATGGTGCCGGCGGGATTGTGGAACACCACGCCCGCGGAGGCGACGTCGCCGGGCTTGCCCTCGTAGATCGTGCGCGCCTGCGCCATCGGCTGCCCGCGCTTCCACTGTTTCACGATGCGCGGATAACCGGACGAAGTCATCGAGCCGGGGCCGAAATCGGTCCCGAACAGCACCGTGTCCTCATCCAGCCAGGTGATGGAGGACTTCGCCTCGGTCAGCTCAAAGCCCCCCTTCACGAACGCTCTGGTCCCGGGATCAAACTCGCGCACCACCACCGCATCACCGCCGCCGCGCGACAGGCTCAGCAGGCAGTGCTGCAGCGAGGGCGTGCACTCCGCGCCCTTCCACACCCAGTTCTCGTGCTCATCGGCGGCGAGCTGGTCCAGATCGAGCAGCGTGTCCCAGGCGGGCGCCGGGTTCGTGTAGTCGGCGATGGGGGTACGGCGCCAGATCCCCTTGGGATGCTGCGCGTCCTGCCAGAAGTTGAAGACGTACTGGTGGTCGAGATCCCCGTAAGGAATGCGGTCGGTCGCATCCATCACCTTGAGGATGGCGTCGTAGTCCTTCTGGTAGTCCGGGTCGGCCTGCAGCACCGCGGTCGATTTCGCGTTCTGCGCCTTCACCCATTGCATCGCCTTCGCGCCGTGGATGTCCTCGAGCCACAGGTAGGGATCGGCGGCGCCGGCCGGCTTTTGAGGGTTCTTGTCCACGCTCGCTCCCGCAAGACTCCCGCCCATCGCGCCCGCGAGAGCCACCAGAACCAGTAATTGCCGTCCGCCCATAGGTTCCCTCACTCTCTCTGGACCAGGCCAGTCCCCTGCCTCTCAACGATAAGGGGCCGGGCGGCGCGCGAATATGCCAAAGCCGGCAATGCCCGCGTAACAGACCGCGGGAACGATGAGCGCCGCCTTGAGCCCGGTCAGATCGGCTGTGTGCCCCGTGAGCCACGGGACAACCGCGCCGCCGACAATCGCCACGCAGATGATGCCAGAGCCCTCCGCGGCCCGCGCGCCCAGGCCCTCGCAGGCGAGCGAGAAGATCGTGGGGAACATAATGGAGTTGAACAGCCCGATCGCGAGCAGCGACCAGCCGGAAGCCGCCCCGCTGCTGTTGGCCGACACGAGCAGGAGCGCAATCACGCCGGTGGCGGCGCAGGCGAGCACTTTGCCGGGCGAGAAGATACGCAGCAGGTAGGCGCCGATGAAGCGCCCGAGCATGGCGCCGCCCCAGTAGAAGATCAACTTCTTGCCGGCCGCCTCCTGCCCGAGCGCGAGCACGCTCGACTGCATCAGGTAGTTGACCATCAGCGAGCCGATCGCGACCTCCGCTCCCACGTACAGGAAGATGCACAGCGTCCCGTAGCTGAAGCGCGGGAGCTTTAGCAGGTCAAGAGAGTGCCTCAGCGTCGGAGACTCGCTCTTTTCCTCCTTCAGCCGGTTGCGCCGTAGCCAGACGAGTGCCGCGACGATCACCAGCGCGGTGGCGAGCCCGAGGTAGGTCAGGACGATGACATGGGTTTCGCTGGTACGAAACGCCAGGAGCGCAGCCCCCTTGAGCTTCGCCGGGTCGACCTGGCTGACCGATCCCAGAATGAGGATCGAGCCGACGTACGGAAAGATGGTCGTGCCGACGGAATTGAACGCCTGCGCGAAGGTGAGGCGGCTGTGCGCCGTCGCGGGTCGGCCGAGCATGGAGATCAGCGGATTGGCCACCACCTGCACGATGGTGATGCCGGCGGCGAGCACGAAGATCGCGCCCAGGAAAGTGATGAAGAGGCCGGACGAGGAGGCCGGCACGAACAGCAGGCAGCCGGCGGTCATCGTCAGCAGCCCGATCGCGGCGGTACGCATATAGCCGAAGCGCGTCACCAGCGCCGCACCCGGGATCGAGATGAGGAGGTAGGCGGCGAAGAACGCCGACTGGACCAGCATCACCTCGGCGTAGTTGAGCGTGAACAGGCCCTTCAGCTTCGGAATGAGCACGTCGTTCAGACTCGTGATCCCGCCGAATATGAAAAACAGCGCGAACACGAACAGGCGCAGGTCGCGGACGTCGGGCTCCGGCGCCTGCGCCTGCGCTTGCGGCTGTGGCTGGGTGCTTGCTCGCGGCAGGTTCGGGTGCATGAGCGTGCCCTTTTAGTGTGGCGCGCAGTGATCGGCGGCGGCCGGGTACTGCGCCATGAGCCTGCGGGTGACGCCGTTGGTCCAGCCGAAGCCGTCCTGCAGCGGATATTCACCGCCCCCGCCGGCGCGGCCGCTGTCCGTCACGTCGTACTTTTCCACCAGCTTGCCGCTTTGCCGGTAGACGCGCCGGACGTTCACCAGCCAGCGGCAGGCGATACTCTGCGCCAGCCGTCCCTCGCCGTAGCGGCTGAGCCCCGACACGCCGATCCACTGCAACGGCGCCCAGCCGTTGGGCGCGTCCCACTGCTCGCCGGTGTGCAGCGGCGTCGTGACGAGGCCGCCGGGCTTCAACAGCGCCCTGTCGACCGTGGCGGCTACCGCGGCCGCCTGCTGCCGCGAAGCGCAGCCGACGAACAGCGGGTAGAGCGTCGCGGCCGAGACGCGCGCCAGGCGAGCGCCGCTGGTCCATCGATAATCGAAGTAGGCGCCGGCAGATGCGTCCCACAGATAGCGGTCGATGGCGGCGCGCCGCCGGGTGGCCCGGCGCAGGAATTCCCCGGCGCAGGCGCGGTCGCCACGGTGTTCGCAGCCGGCGTGGATGGCGCTCTCGAGTCCGTACATCAGGCTGTTCAGATCGACCGGAACGATCTCGGTAGTGTCGATCGTGGCACGGGTGCGCGCGTCGGCAAACCAGCGGGAGCTGAAGTCCCAGCCGCTCTCCGCCGCGGCGCGGATATCGCGGAATACCTGCGCGGGCGGGCGGCCGCTGGCGCGCGCCAGCTCCGTATCCTCGCGATAGGACTCATCGCGCGCGGTATCGCGATCGTCCCAGTAGCGATTGAGAATCGACCCATCGGGCATCGCAACCACGCGCCGGTGCGCATGGCCGGGGCGCAAGCCGCCCGCGCCCTCCATCCAGAACGCGTACTCGCGCTGCAGCTGCAGAAGGTAGTGCGCAAATGCCTCCCCGGGGTCAGCCTTCGAGAGCAGCCCGACCATCTCGAAGAAGAACGGCGGCTGCGAGCGGCTGAGATAGTAGGTACGGGTTCCATTCGGCACGTGTCCGTAGCGCTCGATCAGGTTGGCAAAATCCGCCACCATGTCCGTGACCAGATCATGCCGCCCGCTTTCATCCAGTCCCAGCATCGTGAAGTACGAGTCCCAGTAGTAGATCTCGCGAAAGCGGCCGCCCGGTACTACGTAGGGCTTCGGCAGCGGCAGCAGCGAAGAATACGGGGGCGAGGTCGGCGTGTCGCGGGTCAATTGATCCCAGAGCCCATCGATGTGGACGACGAGGGAAGTCTGGCCGGGGCGCGCAGCGACCGAGGCGGGCTCACCGGGGAGCCGGAAGTGCGCGGCGACGAAGCTCCTGAGCGCGGCGGGCGAATCCGGGTGAGCGCTCTGGTACTGCGCCAGGATCTCCGCCGGTGCGGCGTCGGGCACCGCGTCCACGAAGGTCTTGCTGTCGGGGAATAGCGCCGCGGTCTGCACGGCGACGAATAGCTCCTTGAACAGCACCTCGGGCGGCGGCGGGTATTCGGCGACCGCCGACGTCGCGGCGTGCGCGAGGCCTGGCAGCAGTGCGGCGACCAGCCCGACGAGCGGGCCGCAGCGGTGGTGCTGTTGTTGCCGGAGGCTCCTGGCCGCAGGGATCGATGCGGGCTGCAACGGCGCTCTACTCGTTCGGCCGCGCGGCTGCCGCGGGCTCCTCCCACGACTCGGTTGGCACATCGGCCGGTACCGCCAGCGAGCGAAGATACGTGACGAGAGTCCAGACTCCCTCGACGCCCAATGCGCCGCCGAAGGCCGGCATGCCCCTGGAGCGGCCGTAGTAAATCGAATTGAAGATCTCCGCGTCCGCGCCCCCGTAGCGCCAACGCCCGTCGCCGAGATTGGGGCCGACCCACCCGGCGGCGCCCGCCCCGTGACAGCCATCGCAATTCATGGCCTTGAACAGCAGCGCGCCGTTCCTGGCGACGGCCGGGTCCCCGTCGTGAGGATTGCGCCACACGCCTCCGGCGGGGCCGATGCCTCCGGCTGCGAGGTGCGACTCGTAGGCGACCGCCGGCGGCGCTGCATCAGCGTGCGGCGCCGGCGGCGCGGCCTGGCGTGCGCACGATGTCAGGGCGGCGCACGCCAGGAGCGCCGGTGGAAGGATCGAGCGCAGACGCCCGCATGGTGGTCTTGCGCGCATACGGTGTGTCACAGCCCGAATATCCACACCATGCCGCCCTGACTCGTGTGGCGCGCGATGTCTTTGAGGAAATCCGCCGGCGCCCGCACGTCACTTGGATCATCGGAGCGGGTGTCCCCGGAGAGCAGCGCCCAATCCCCGCCGAAGCCCGCGTACACGGCCACGTACTGCTTGCCATCCGGACCACGGTACGTAATCGGGTTCCCCACGACACCGGAACCCACCTTGAATTTCGACAACACCCTGCCGGTCCTCGCGTCGACTGACTTGAACCAGCCGTCGAGCGTCCCGTAGAACGCCACATCGCCCCCGGTGACGAGTGCGCCGCTCCAGGCGGGGTACCGCTCCTTGTTCTCCCAGGCCTTGCGTCCGGTCGCAGCATCCCAGGCGATGAACCCGCCGAGGTTGCCTCCCGGACCTGCGAAGTACGGACTATCGACGCCGACAAACGGCGTGCCCTTCTGGTAGGCCGAGTGCGCCGTCGCATAGTCCATGCACAGGTTGTTGGTGGAGGTATAGAACAAGTGCGTGCGGGGTGAATACGCCGCCGGCGAGGACGGACTCACCCCGCCCTCGAGACTCGGGCAGATGCCCTTTACATTGCCCTTGGACACTCCGGTCTGTTTGGCCGGATCCAACACCGGCCGCCCGGTGGCCAGATCCACCGACTTCGCCCAGGTCACCGGCGCAAACGCTGCCGCAACCAGCAGCCGCCCGCTCGCCCGATCGAGCGTATAGGCGAAGCCGTTCTTGTCGAAGTGCACCAGCGCCCGGGTCGGCTGTCCCGCCACCGTCAGATCCGCCAGAATCATTGCACCCGTGGCATCGTAGTCCCAGCTGTCGTGAGGCGTGAACTGATACGCCCACACCAGCTCGCCGTTCTGCGGCCGGCGCGCCAGCACGCTGGCGCTCCACTTGTTGTCCCCGGGACGCCGCTCCGGGTCATACGGCGCCGCGTTGCCCGTTCCGTAGTAGATGAGGTCGAGCTGCGGATCGTAGGAGATCGATCCCCACACGGGAGCACCGCCCGTCTTCCAGCTGTCGTTGGCCCAGCTTCGCGCACCCACATCGACGCCGCCGCCGTAGGGAGGCTTGAAGGTGTCCGCTTGCGCGAGCATGTCCGCGTCCGGACCGAGATTGTGCCCGGTCCAGACCGTCCGCCCGCTCGTAAGGTCCAGGCCCTTCAGCCATCCGTAGATCCCGAATTCACCGCCCGATGCCCCGACGATCACGCGATCCCCGACCACCAGCGGCGCCATGGTGGTCGTTTCCCCGCTGCCGACGTCGGCGACCTGCGTATTCCACAGCTGCCGTCCGGAGCGTGCGTCGACCGCCACCGTGTGCCCGTCCAGCAGGTTGTAGACGAGCATGCCGTCGGCGTAGAACGCGCCGCGATTGACCGCGTCGCAGCACGCGACACCGAGCGCGTTGGCGCTCACCTCCGGGCGGTACTTCCAGCGCAGCGGGTATCCCTCGCGCTTAAGATCGAACGCGTACAGCACATTGGGCCACGGCGTGACGACATACATGGTGTCGCCAACCACGAGCGGCTGGCCCTCATGGCCGCCGAGCGTGCCGGTGGAGAATGTCCACACGGGATGCAGCCCGTGGGCGTTGCCGGCGTTGATCTGGGCAAGACCGCTGTAGCGAGTGGCGGCGTAATTCTTCGACGGCATGCTCCATTGGCCGTCCTCGGCCGCCGGCGCCGCATCGCCGGCGGCACGCACCGCGCCCGCGCCGACGCCCACCGCACCGAGACAGATGAGCATGGCGATGAACGACGTGCGCGGCATGGCGGATGGCATTATCGGCACCGCAGGGCAACCCTTCAACCAACTTGCGCGCGCCTTCCGCCCGCGTGTACTGTGTCAATATCGTGATCTCCTGGTCGATGTGCACGGCCCGTCAGCACGAAGAAACGACCGACCCCGCCCACCGGCGCACCGCCAGAGGCGCCCGTCGAACCGGCACACCAGCGATCAGGCACAGACGGCTGCCAGCCGGCGCGGGCTTTCAGTTCCAATTAAGGCCCGGACGCTAGGCTTTCCTGAACCAGACAGTGGAGGCATGTCGGTGGCGGAGGCATATCGGTGATAGCGGCTCGGGGGGCGGCGATCGGCACCAGGGGAAGCTGGATTGCGCGGCCGCGCCGGCGCCGCGCAGCGTCGGCCGCCGCGCTGGCGCTTGCAATGACGTCGCTCCCCGGCTGCGCGCTCTATTCGCCGCAGCCCCTGCCGCGGCACGACGATCTTGCCGCGGACCTCCCGCTCGCGGCCGTTGCGCCGCTCGATATGAATGGGGTCGCGACGCTCGCGGTCCTGAACAATCCCGGCCTCAAAGCGGCCCGCGCCAGGATGCACGTCGCCGCGGCGCAGGCGTTTGCGGCGGGTATTCTGCCCGATCCGCAAGTCAACGCCAGCGCGGATCACCCGACCGACCGCGTCACTTCGACGAGCGACCCGCGCTATCCGGAATTCAACGCCTACGGACTCGGTCTGGCGATCGACCTGCGCGCGCTGCTGACCCATCCGAGCCTGCGGAAAAGCGCGGACGCCGCGTACCGGCAGGCGCAGGCGGAGCTGTTGTGGCGGGAATGGCAGACCGTGGCCGAGGCGCGCACGCTGTATGTCACACAATCGATCGCCGCGGAGCGGCGCGCGTTCCTCACTCCGGCCGCGGCACTGTTCGCCTCCGCCGCCGCAAGCTCGGAGCGCGCGCTCGCCGCGGGCAACGTCACCCTCGAGCAGGCGGGCGCCGATCAGGCGATGCTCGCCGGCATCCGCACGCAGCAGGGCGCCGCGGAGCGCAGCGCGCTGCAGGCCGAGCAGGCACTGCGTGCGCTCCTGGGACTGCGCGCCGAGGTGACGGTGCCGCTCGCGCCGCTTGCCGCACCCGTGATTCCGGAGCGTGCCGCGGTCGCCGACGCCGCGCAGCGGCTGCCGCAGGTGCGCCCCGATCTGCGCGCGCTGCAGGAAGGCTATCGCAGCCAGGAAGCCCGGGTGCGCGTCGCAGTGCTGTCGCAGTTTCCGAATATCGCCATCGGCATCACGCGCGCCCGCGACGTCTCGGCCGTGCATACCACCGGGGGCACGGTATCGATGACGCTGCCGCTGTTCGATCGCGGCCGCGGCAACCTCGCTATTGAGCGCGCGACGCGTACGCAGCTGCGCGCCGAATACCAGGCGCGCCTGGATCAGGCCACGGCCGACATCTGGCAGCTGTGGAATGAGCTGCAGGAAGTTCACTTGGAACTCGGCAATCTCGAGCGGCAGCTGCCGCGGCTGCAAGAGAGCGTCGACAACGCCAAACGCGCCTATGCCGCCGGCAATTTTCCGGCCGCCAGCTACCTGACGCTGGTCAACGCATATCTCGCGGCCGCGGGGAGCCGCTTCGACCTGTTGCAAAGCCTGTGGACCGATTCCATCGCGCTCGCCACCGTGACCGGCACGCAGCTGCAACCGGCCGCCCCTGTCCATCAGGATGCACGCACATGAGCCAACGACTTGCCTGGATACTCGCGGCTGGCGCCGGTTTGGCGTCGATGCCGCTCACCGGCGCCGAAGACGGTGCGGCGGCGGTGAGCGATGTGCCGAGTGTGCTGGTGCAAACAACGGCGCTAAAAAAGGGCAGCCTGCCGCGCATCGTCGTAGCGTACGGCACCGTGCAGGCGAAGCCCTCCGCGTATAACAGTGTCACGGCGCCGGGGGCCGCGATCGTCGCCGACGTATTCGTGCGCGTCGGGCAGACCGTCGCGGCGGGGGATCGACTCGTTGAGCTCACGCCGACGCCGCCGGCGCGCGCCGCCTACGCCGCAGCCGTGTCGGCCCAGGGCGTTGCGAGCGATGCGTTGACGCGCACGCGGCAGCTGCGCGCGGACTCTCTCGCGACCGAGCAGCAGCTCGCCGCGGCCGCCAAGGCCGACTCCGACGCGCGCGCGGCGCTCGCGGCGTTGCGCGCACAAGGGGCCGCCGGAGCCACCACTCTGCGAGCGGCGTCTGCCGCGATCGTCACGGCGGTCGCCGCACGCACGCACGCGATCGTCGCCGAAGGAGCGCCGCTGCTCGAGCTCGCCCAACGCAGCGGCCTGGTGCTGGTCGCCGGCGTCGTGCCCGCGCAGGCCAGCGCGATCACGGCGGGCGACCGCGCGGAGGTGACGCCGATTGGCGCAACCGGCACGGTCGTGGCCAGGGTCATGCTGCGCGGCGCCGCCGTCGATCCGGGCAACGGCCTGGTGCCGGTTGAAGTCGCGCTGCCGGCGGGGGCTTTGTTGCCGGGGGAGTCGGCGCAGGCGGCGATCACCACCGGCGTGGTGAACGGCTATGTCGTACCGCATAGCGCCGTGCTGGTCACCGACAACGGCGCTACCTACATCGTGCAGGACGTACATGGAACCGCCAGGACCGTCGCGGTGCGCGTGCTGCTGTCCGCCGGTGAAACCGATGCGGTCGACGGCCCCCTGGATGGCAGCGCACCGCTGATTCTCGCCGGGGCCTATCAGCTGCACGACGGCATGAAGGTTCGCCTCGCGGATGCGGCTGCGCAGGGGCGCTAAGTGACGTTCGTCCGCGTGCTCGACGGCAATCGCGGCGCACTGCTGTGCGTCGCTCTTGCGTTGGCACTCGCCGGCCTGTTCGCCACGATCGGCTTGCCGGTCGGCCTGTTTCCGGTCACCAGCTTTCCGCGCATCCGCATCGAAGTGAGCGCCGGCAGCATGCCCGCCAGGCAAATGCTGATCGACGTCACGCAGCCGCTCGAGGAGGCGGCGCGCGCGGTGCCGAGCGCGCTGGACGTCGTCTCGACGACCTCGCGAGGCGCGGCCGAACTGTTCGTCGATTTTCCCTGGGGCTCGGACATGAACCAGGCGCTGCTGCGCGTGGCTACGGCGTTCGCGCAGACCCTGCCCAATCTGCCGCCGGGAACGACCTACGATGCGATCCAGATGAGCCCAAACGCGATCATGCCGGTCATTTCCTACGCGCTCATCTCGAACTCGGTGGCACCCGCGGAACTGCGCCGCCTGGCGCAATATCAGATCGCGCCGCTGCTGGCCGGCATCCCCGGCGTCCGCCGGGTTGGCGTTACGGGCGGCCAGACGCCTGAAGTTCAAGTCCGGGTGAGTCTGCAGAAACTGCAGGCCTACGGGCTCACGCTCCCGGATGTTTCGCAGGCGATCGCTGCGACGAACACGATCAGCGCGGTCGGGCGTCTGGAGGACAACGATCGTCTGTATCTGGGGATCACTAACAGCGCGTTCACGTCCGCGCAATCAGTCGGCAACGTCACGTTGCGCACCACCACGGGCGGGATCGTCAGACTTGCCGATCTCGCGACGATCCGCGCCGGTTCGGTGCCGCAATGGCTGCTCGTCGAGGACAACGGCAAGTCCGCCGTCACGTTCGACGTCTTCCAGCAGGACAGCGCCGACTCGCTGAGCCTGGCAAAGTCCGTCGACGCCAGCCTGCGCGCGTTCATGAAGACGCAGCCGCAGGCCATTCAACTGCTCAAGTGGTACGACCAGACGGATCTCGTACGCTCATCGATCAGCGCCGTTGAGGAAGCGATTCTGATCGGTCTGCTGCTGGCCGCGCTCGTCGTGTTGGCGTTCCTGCGCAACTGGCGCGTCGCGCTGGTCGCGATGGCAATCGTGCCGCTGTCGGTGCTGATCACGGTGCTGCTGCTGTACGCGCTCGGCATGACGTTCAACATCATGACGTTGGGCGGCGTCGCCGCGGCAATCGGCCTGCTGATCGATGATGCGATCGTCATGATCGAACATATCGCGCGGCGCGCGGGCGCTCCGCAATCGGGCGATGCAAACGCAGCGGTGCTGCCCGCTGCGCGGGAATTCCTCGCCCCGCTGTTCGGTTCGAGCCTCGCGACGATCATCATTTTTGTGCCGCTGGCGTTTTTGTCGGGTGTGACCGGTGCATTCTTCAAGTTCCTGTCCTTGACGATGGCCTCGGCGCTGATCATCTCGCTGATCCTGACGGCGCTGATCGTGCCGCTGCTCGCCCGCGGACTGATCGACTTTCAAAAGTGGCATGATCCCGCTCACGGCCGCGAGACCTGGCTCAAGCGCATACAGAGCAGAACACTGGACGCACTGTTTGCGCGCCCCTGGCTGATCGCGCTCGGGGTCGGCTTGCTGGTCGTGGCGGGACTGCTTGCCTACCGGCAGGTCGGCTCCGGCTTCCTGCCGCAGATGGACGAAGGCGGCTTCGTGCTCGACTATCACACGGCGCCCGGCACCTCGCTCGCCGAGACCGATCGGGAGATCAAGCAGGTCGAGGCGCTTCTCAAGAAGGATCCGGATGTATACACCTATTCGCGGCGCACGGGTGCCGGTTTGGGCGGAGACCTGATCGAGTCCTATCAAGGCGATTTTTTCGTGCGCCTGACCGATCCCTCCAAGCG
>JBOIAH010000294.1:0-2929 GCA_050739055.1 Steroidobacteraceae bacterium
CCCACCAGCCCTTCGGCGTGCTGCACGGCGGCGCCTCGGTGGCGCTCGCGGAGACAGTCGGCAGCGTGGCTTCCATGCTGTGCGTCGATCCCGCGCGCTACCTGTGCGTGGGCCAGGAGATCAACGCCAATCATCTGCGCTCGGTGTCCGCCGGGACGGTCACCGCGACCGTGCGGCCGTTTCATCTCGGCAGCCGCAGTCACGTGTGGCACATCGAAATCCGTGACGAGGCCGAGAAGCTGGTGTGTGTCTCGCGCCTGACGATGGCGATCGTCGAGCACCGGCCGAAAACATCATGACCGACGAGGTATGTCATGCCTGAGAGCGTAACCCCGCCCATCACCCCCGGCGCGCCGCGCGCCGCTGAGTCGCTCGTCACCTACACCAACGTGATGTACGCACTGCATTCGCTGGCGGTGCTGATCGGCGTCACGACCTTCCACACCATCATAGGCAGCTTCATCGGCAGTCTGCCCTCGATCATCGCGGTGATCATGAACTACGTGCGCCGCTCCGCGACCGCGGGCACATTCCTCGAGTCGCACTTCCGCTGGCAGATCCGCACTTTCTGGTTTGCCGTGTTGTGGGTGTGCGTTGCAGCGCTCGGCTTCGTAACCCTCATCGGCATACCGGCGGCGCTGCTCGGCCTGCTCGCGCTGACCGTCTGGATCATCTACCGTCTGGCGCGCGGCTGGCTGGCGCTGCGCGACCAGCGGCCGATGTACGCATGAGGCGGCTGGCGTGGCTGCTCGCGGCCGGCGCGGCGCTCGCGGCGGCCGGTTGTGGCCAGAAGGGGCCGCTGTACCTGCCGGACAAGAATGCCGCGGTGGTCACGGGACCGGCCGCCGTGCCGCCGAAGAAGACCGACCAGGACGCGGACTCGCGGCCGCCGAAGTAAGGGCTTTGCCGAGAGTCCTTAAGTGTTCACCAGGCCGCGCAGCGCCCGCGCGCTCTCGCTTGCCGGGAAGACGGTGTCGGCGAGCGCCCGCGGCGGGATCCCGAGGTGCTCCCCGAGAAGTCCCTTGAGCACGCAGCGCAGGTCGAGCGTCGGCGCGAGGTCCCGTCCCTGGTAGAGCGCGTGAGCCGAGAGTCCCGGCCAGTCCGCGATCACCCGCCCGCCCGCGACCGCGCCGCCGACCAGGAACCCCATGGTCGCGGTGCCGTGGTCAGTGCCGCGCGTGCCGTTGATCGCCGCCGTGCGCCCGAACTCGGTGACCAGCAGCACCGCAGTGTCGCGCCACGCGGACCCGAGCTGCTCTTTCAGCACCGCGAGCGCCGCGTCGAGCGTCCCAAGGCGGCCCGCGAGCTGCCCCTCCGCGCCGCCCTCGTTGGCGTGGGTGTCCCAACCCGTGGTGTCGAACACCGCGACCCGCGGGCCCTCGTCCTGGCGCAGAAAGCCGCCCGCCGCGCGGACGATTTCCGCATAGCGCCCGCCGCGCGGTTGCGGAGCGGCAGGCGCCCGAGGCGCAGCTGCGGCCTGCGTCATGGGCGCAGGCGGTTGGGGCGCGGCTGGCTCGCGGACCGCGGACGGCGCCCGGCCAGCCAGGTCCTCGGCCATCGCGTGTCCGACGCCGTCCTCGGCGGCGATCCGGTCGGCCGCGAGCGCATCAGCGAGCCGCACCGAGAGCAGCGGATCGTGTGCGTAGAGATCAGTGAGCCGCGCGAGCGTGTCGTCGTCGGGACCGGCGAGGCGCGAGGGCGACCAGGAGGTCACCTCGGCCGGGCCGCGCATGACGAGCGGCACGTTCTGGCCAAGCGCAACGCCCGTGTCCCGCTTCGCTGCCGAGGGCGCCGCGGCGAGCGCGCGGTTCAGCCACCCGGTCTGCAGCGCATGCGGCTGCGGAGTGCCGTTCTCGAGCACGTCCTGGCCGTCGAAGTGCGAGCGCTCACGATACGGGCTCGCGAGCGCGTGGAACACGATGAGCTCGTGTGCCGCGTAGGATTCGCGCAGGAACTGCAGGGAGGGATGGAGCCCAAAGAATCCGTCGAGCGGCAGCGCGCCCTTGGCCTCTCCCGGGGGGCGCAGCGCGAAGTCGCCGCGCAGCTGCGGGTAGTCGCGATCGCCGTAGGGCGGTACCGCGGCGAGCCCGTCGAGCGCACCGCGCAGGATCACCAGCACGAAACGCGCATCGCTCCGGCCGGCGCGCGCGAAGCTCAAGCGCGGTGGCAGCAACACGGCGCCGGCCGCGAGCGTACCGAGATTGAGGAATGTGCGACGCTTCATGCGTGACATGCTTGATCCTCCCGCGGCCTCAGCGCCGCAAGAACTCCGGGGCGGCGAGCAGCAGCGTCAACGCCTGCGCAGGACTCGCCGCGTGCGCGAGCTCGCTGCGAGTCGCCTCGCTCAGATTCGCCCCGAGGAGCTGTGGCGCGAGCTGCGTGGCATAGATCCGGCCGCCGAACCTCCCGGCCACGTTGTCCGCCCACTCGATGCGCTTCAAGAGCGCCGAGGCGCCGTCCCAGTCGGCGCTGCGGTCCGGCCAGCCCGCAGGCGAACCGGGTGTCCAGGTGCGCTGGCCGAGGAGCTCGAAGGGCGCAAGCGCCGCGTGTGCCGCATCCACCGGAACCGCGAGCGCGCGATAGGTCGAGACGATGTAGTCGCTCGGTGTCTTGAACTTGGCGAGCGGTCGGGTCCAGGCCTCGTGCTCGTCGATCAGCGCGCGGTACACGGTGGGCAGATCGCCGCCGCTCGCCGTGAACGCCTGCGCGAGCCGCTCGACCGCGGCGGGCGGTGGATCGTCCGCGATGAAATGGCGGGCGAGCTTGTCCGCGATGTGCCGCGCGGTCGAAGGATGCTCCGCGAGGTCGTTGAGCACTTCGACGCCTTGTCCATAACCGCTGTCCGGGTAGCGCCTGCCGAGCACCGCCTTGGCGCCGGGCTCGTGCAGCTCGGGGCGGAAGCGGAACCGGCCGGGCTCCCCGCCGGCGA
>JBOIAH010000295.1:0-1926 GCA_050739055.1 Steroidobacteraceae bacterium
CTATTAGCCGCTTCTGGCCTCGCGGTCATGCGCAGCCGAGCCCGGCGATGGCGGTCTTTGAGCGGTTGCGGGTGTTCATTCATGAACTGCCGCTGCCGTTTTGTTGGTCATGCCGTTTTCTTGGTCAGTGCCTGCGCGAGGTAGTTCGAGGCATACCCGAACAGGGCTCCGACCACCATCGAAACGATTAGTAGGATCAACGGATTGGCGAATGAGGGCGAAAGGAGGTTCTGCAGGGGACCGGTGGACGGCGCGGCCGACGGCTGATGGAGCGTATACGCAACGAGCGCGGCATAGCCGTAGACGTTGGCGGGAACCACGGACAATAGATCGACTGAGGCCACGATGACCAGGAAGAACACCGTCACACCGACGACGATCGCAGGCCAGACCGTGCCCAGCGCGGGCACCGGGGCGTGGACAATGATCAAGAACGCGACCCATGCGACAAGCGCACCCCAGGCGGTACCGATGACGGTCTTAGCGAGCGCCTTGTTGTCGGCGCCGCTGTGAAAGAAGCACGCCCAACCGATGAAGCCCGCCCAGACCAGGAGGAAACCACTCAGCGGGCCGAGTGCGAGATACGCCCAAATGCCTCCAAGAACTGCAATGCTTATCGACAGCGCGAGCAACTTTGTCATTGCGCATCTCCCTGATCACCAGACTTTATGGCACTGCAAATGAATCGCTGACCCGCCGATTGTTATTTTGCTCTGGAGCCGACAATACCACGGTGTCCCAAGCCCGATCACGCTATCCGTCGTTGTGCAGTGCAAACGCGGAGCTCGCGCGCTTGCCGATGACGACGCGCTGCCCGAGGGCAAGGTGTTTTGGTCTTTCGCGTGCGGGCACGGAAGCCCAGATCGGCTTTGGTGCTGCCGAGCTCGTGCTCGCGGTCGCGGTCGCTCTTGCGATGACGGGTCGCTCAGACCGGCTCCTTGAAAGGCACATTCCAGGCGATGTCGGGATCTCGAACGGCACGAATGACGCGCAGCAGCTCGATGCCGTCGTCGATCGGTTCATGGAAAACCACGTACGCTGCGCGCGGAAAACTTCGAACCACCGGCCCGAGCTCGGGGCGAGCTCGGGCCATGAGCGGCTGCTGCGCCAGGTAGTCGATGATGTCATTCAGGCGGCGCAGCGCTGATCAACGACCTCAAGCGCCGCGCGCTCGAGCTGTCGCTGAGCACGGGGCGGCGCGTGACGCAGCAGCAGATTGTGGAACAGTCGGCCGCGTGCCGCACCGTGGCATCATGAGCGCCCTCGTCCCACGATGGCGCCTGCGATGAGCCCGCTGCAGAAAATTGCCGCCGCCGTGCTCCTGGTTCTGCTGGCCGCGACCGGCTACGGGCTGTGGAGCACGAGCCAGTCCGCCTCGAGCCCGGTGGGTGTGCTGAAAGGCCCGCCGGCGCCCGCGGCAGGCAGCGCGGCGGGCGCGGCGCCGGCCATCGATCAGAACACGCTCCTGATCGCGCATCGCCTGGCTCTTCACGCCACCACTCCCGAAGAGCTGCCGCTGGCACGGATGGCCGAGCAGCTCGCCGATCATGAGCTGGACCTGGCGTTCGACGGGGCGATGCGCCACATCGAGGCACACCCGCCGGTGCTCAGCCCGCAGGCGCTCGAGATCCAGGCCCGGCTCGTACGGGCGCAACAACGCCTGCAGGGCGGCGGCGCGCGCGTCAAGCGTCTCACTGAGGCGCTCGCCAGGGCCGAGGACGCGAACAAGCCCGCCATCCAGGATCAGCTGGATCTTGCCCAGGCCCAGCAGGAGCTGGACCAGGACGAGGTCACTCAGGCGAACGACGACCTGATGCAGGCCGGTGGCAACGTGCACCAGCGCATCGAGCTGATGCGGCAGCAGCACGAGGCCGCCGAGCACAACCGCCCGCCGGCTCCGCCCCCGGCCGCCAGTCCGCTGGGAAC
>JBOIAH010000296.1:0-2412 GCA_050739055.1 Steroidobacteraceae bacterium
CCATATCGTGGTAGCCGTAGTGCGGGAAGCGCGCGTGCAGGCCGTCGCTCGGCTTGCTGGACCTGCCGTGGCCAATGCCGTCGGGCACGACGATGAAGTAGCGCGTGGCATCGAGCGGCTGACCCGCCCCGAACAGCTCGCCGGCGAAAATCGGCCGGAAGATGCCGGCCCCGCTGCCGGTGGTGCCGTGCAGGATGAGCACCGCGTTGCGCGCCACCCCGTGCGCGTCGTTGCGCGGCGTACCCAGCGTGCGGTAGTGGATGCGCAGCTCGGGCAGCGATTCCCCGGAAGCGAATCTGAAATTCCTCACGAGGTAGTCGCCCTCGACCGGCGGCGGATAGTCGGCGGCCAGCGCCTGCGCTGCGAGCAGCAGCGCCGCCGTCAGGCCCGCCGCCAGCGTGCGCGTCCTCATGCCGCGGACCGTTCCTTCAGGCGGCTTTCCACCCACTCGTCGATCACGCGCTCGAGCACCGCGAGCGGCATCGGCGCGGCGGTGAGCCCCGCGTCGTGAAAGTCGCGGATGTCGAACTTCGAGCCCAGTCTTGCGCGGGCGTCGGCGCGCAGCTTCAGCCAGCGCGTCTGTCCCACCTTGTAGCTGGTCGCCTGGCCCGGCCAGGTGCAATAGCGCTCCACTTCACTCGTGACGGCGGCGCGATTGTCACCGGTGGTTGCCACCAGGTAGTCGATCGCGCGCTCGCGGCTCCAGCCCCGGGCGTGCAGTCCGGTATCGACCACGCAGCGTGCCGCCCGGAACGTCAGCCCCTGGAGCAGCCCGAGCCGGGCGAGCGGATCCTTGTCGTACAGACCCATCTCATCGCACAGCTGCTCCGCATACAGCGCCCAGCCTTCGGTATTGGCGGAGAACCCGCCACCGGCCTTGCGGATGAGCGGCAGCTTGGGCATTTCCAGCACCAGCGCCAGCTGGAAATGATGGCCGGGCTCGGCCTCATGATGCACCAGGGTGGGCAACGCCCAGCGCGGCCGCTCGCTCGTATCGCGCAGATTGATATAGAACGCTCCGGGGCGCGAGCCGTCGAGCGCCGGTCTCTGATAGTAGCCCCCCGGAGCACCAGCCTGCGTGTACTCGGGTACGCGCCGGACTTCCACCGGGGCCTTGGGCAGCACGCGGAAGTACTTCGGCAGATACGGCTGCAGCTGCCTGATGAGCTCGTTGCAGTAATCCAGCATCTGCTGGCGCCCCGCATCGGTGTTCGGATAGAGGTACTGCGGGTCCCTGGCGAGCGCCTGCATCCGCTCGGCGACCGTACCGGCGGTCTTGCCCTGGGCCTTGAGGATGGTGCCCATCCGGGCCGTGAGCTCCTTCGCCTGCTCCACGCCCAGCCTGTGCACCTCTTCGGAGGTCATTTCAGTGGTGGTCGCGTAGCGCAATGCCACCGTGTAGAGCGCCTGCCCCTGGGGAAGACGCCCGACACCGGCCTCGTGCACGGCGCCGGGCCGCAGCGCCTTCAGCGCGTCCGCCTGCCGGTCGAGCGCCGGATAAACTGCAGCGGTGAGGATGCGCGCAGCGTCCGCACCCCAGTTGCCGGCCAGCCCGAGCTTGTGCGTGCGGCTTGCAATCGAGGTGGTCATGATCGAATCCGCCGGCGCGGTGCTGCGCAGGGTGTGCATCTGCTCGAGCGTGCGGTCGATGATGAAGTCCGGCGGGACCACCCTGAGCGCCGCGGCGTGCCGCACCCGCTCGGTCTCCTGGTCGAGCACCACCGCAAAGGCTCGCAGCCGTGCGAGGTACGCGTCCGCGTCCTCCCGGGTCTTGATCTTGTGCTGGCGGTCGAGGAACGCCGGGATGCTCTGGTAGGAACCGGTCAGCTGGCTCACCACGTAGGGATTCGCCACGCCGCTGCCAAACTCGAAGGGCTCGGTCCGCTCGACCGTCTCCATCTGGAATGCGACCGTGTCGTAGCTGGCACGATCCGCGCCGCTCACCGAGTTGCGGTCGAAGGCTCTCAGGCGCCGCAGTTGCGAGGCGTTCTCCTGCTTGTCCTTGCGCACGCTGGCGAGCGACTCATCCGTCAGCTTCGCATTCGCCCAGGCGTACTTGCCGCTGTCCAGCCCCAGGCTCGTGAGCATCTCGGGATGCCGGGTCAGCCGCTCATCCATGAACACGTCGAAGAGCGCGTCGAGGCGCTCCGCGGGTCCGCCCGCGCTGCCCGCCTGCGCTGCCGGTGCAACCCGCGCCAGCGCCCCCGCAACCGCGGCCGTGACCAGGGAACCCGCTGCCGTGACAAATTGTCGGCGATCCATCACAACACGTACTCCCTCGCGCGCGCCGCTCGCTGCGCGCGTCATGTCTGGGAACTCCTGCGGGCGGCGGACCTGCCGCCCAGGCTCACGCCGCCAGCGTGCCCTTCTGCTTCGCGCTGTGGGTGGCGATCAGGTCCATGAGGCCCGGCG
>JBOIAH010000297.1:0-15382 GCA_050739055.1 Steroidobacteraceae bacterium
GTGCCGCGACAGCCCGCAACGCAAGGCGCTGGTGCACGTGTTCTTCGCCGAGCGCGAGGCGCGCAGGATTCCCACCGCCGGCGCGGACGTGGAGCCGCTGCCCATCCGCAGCGCCGCGGTGATCGGCGCCGGCACCATGGGAGGCGGCATTGCCATGAACTTCGCCAACGCCGGCATTCCGGTGCAGCTCCTGGAGCTGTCGCCCGAGGCGCTCGAGCGGGGCCTGGCAACCATACGCGGGAACTATGCGGCTTCCGTTTCCCGCGGCAGCCTCACGCAGCACAGTGCCGCTGAGGCGCTGCGCCTGATCAAGGGCGTCACCGAGTACCGTGAGCTCGCCGCCGCCGACATCATCATCGAAGCGGTGTTCGAAGACCTGAAGGTGAAGCGCGAGGTGTTCGCCCGGCTCGATGAGCTCGCCGCGCCCGGCGCCATTCTCGCCACCAACACCTCGACCCTCGACATCGATGCGATCGCCGCCAGCACCGCGCGCCCGGAACAGGTCGTGGGGACGCATTTCTTCAGCCCGGCGAACGTCATGAAGCTCCTCGAGAACGTGCGCGGCACGCGCAGCTCCGCCCGGACGATCGCGACCGTGATGGCGCTCGGCCGCAGGCTCGGGAAGATCCCGGTACTCGCCGGCAATTGCGACGGGTTCATCGGCAACCGCATGCTGATGTTCTACGGAGCGGAGGCGGAATTCCTGCTGGAGGAGGGCGCAGCACCGGAGCAGATCGATCGCGTCATGGAAGGCTTCGGCTTTGCCATGGGGCCGCTCGCGGTGCGCGACCTCGCCGGCAATGACGTGGGGCTCCTGATCCGCAAGAGCCGCAAGCTCCCCGCGGATGAGCGCTACTCGCCGATTCTCGAGCGGCTGGTGGGGCAGGGACGGCTCGGGCAGAAGAGCGGCAAAGGGTTCTATCGGTACGAGGGACGCACGCGCATTTGCGACCCCGAGGTGCTCGCGCTCATCGAAGGCGTGTCGCGCGAGCTGCAGGTTCAGCGACGGGAGATTGCGGATGAGGAGATCCTCGAGCGCCTGCTGCACCCGCTGGTGAATGAAGGCGCACGCATCGTCGCCGAGGGCATCGCGCTGCGCGCCAGCGACATCGACGTCGTGTATGTCAACGGCTACGGGTTTCCGCGCTACAAGGGCGGCCCCATGTACTGGGCGCAGCAAGCGGGACTCAAGCGGGTCGTCGAAACCATGCGCCGCCTCGCACCGACCCACGGCGCGCGCTGGCGTCCGGCCCCGCTGCTCGAGCGCCTGGCGGCGTCCGGGCAGGGGTGGGACAGCCTGCACGGCCGGACCTGAGGATCTGCCTCGCAGCAGGGGCGCACACCTTGGACGTGCAGGGGATACTCATTACCGCACTCGTGACCGCGATACTGGTGCTCGCGTGCGCGGCCCGCGCGCAGCAGAGTACCGGGGAGGGCCACTCCACGGCGCACGCTGCGGCGACGGTTGCGGACTGGGCCCACGCCCGCAACGACTCGGCGCGCGCGTTCTCGGCTGCCATGGAGGGACGCAAGGCCGAGACCCTCGCGGCGGTGCAGAGCGTGGTGCTGACCGTCCCGCTCGACAGCGCGCTCGCCACGGGTTCGGGGTGGAATCTTACCCAACAGTACGCCGCGCTGGTGCGCTTCGGCCTATGGGACGAGTTGCTGGCGCTGCGGGCGCCCGACCCGCGGGCGAGCGGGCTGACCGCGGGCTACCTCTACGGGCGGGGCGTGGCACTAGCCGCTCGCGGACGCCTGGGGGAAGCGCGCACCATCCTGGGGGAGTTGCAGCGGCTGGGCGCCGCGGCTGCCCCGGACGCCAGGGCGGGGACCAACACCCTGCGGGACATCGTGGCCGTAGCGGCGCCGGTCGTGGCGGCCCGCATCGCCGCTACCGAGCAACGCGCCGACGAGGCGATTGCGCTGCTCACGCAGGCGGTCGCGGCCGAGGACCGGCTGGCGTACGACCAACCTGCGGACTGGTTCTTCCCCGTGCGCCATCTGCTGGGCGCGCAGCTGCTGCAGGCCGGTCGGGCTGCGCAGGCGGAGCGTGTCTATCGCGCGGACCTGCAGCGCAATCCGGCGAATGGCTGGTCGCTGTACGGGCTCGCTGCGGCCCTCACGGCGCAGCGTCGCGGCGTCGCCGCGGCCCGGGCCGCGCGCAAGTTCGATTCGGCATGGGAGCACGCCGACGTGAGGCTCGCGACTTCCGCGTTCTGGTTCTCAGGTCCGGACACCACGAGCTGCGAGTGTCAGCGTGAGTCTTCCGGCGATGTCACTGCACCAGCAGCCCCAGCGCCGGCGCGGCGGCATCCATAAAGTCTGCGTCGAGGTGTTGATCGCCACGTCCGTGATCGGCAGCAGGGCCTGACTCAAGGGGCGGACGTAATCGATTTGCGTTACGCTGCGCGAAGCATGTACCGGTGGTGCCCCCGGAGCGGGATCGGACCACCCGACGCGGAATGCCAGCTCCGAGAGGAAAGCCGTGTAAACCGCTGATTCAGCAGCGAATACGGTCCAGGGAATTTTGTGCACGACCCAAGGTCCGCCGGTGCGCCAGCGCGCTAATCGACCGACTCGAACCCCGCCATGGCTGCGCAACCTGCCGTGAATCCCAGGTCCCGCGGGACTGCACCCGCCGACCAGCCGGACTGGCGACGCGTGGCTCGCCTGCTGCACGCCTCCCGCGCGCTTGACGACATCGAGGAGACGCGGCTCCTGCCCGAGCGCAAGGTTCTCTACCAGTTCTCGGCCCGTGGCCATGACTTCGCGCAAATCCTGCTCGGCTTGCAGCTGACCGACGCGCACGACGGCGTGACGGTCTACTACCGCTCGCGTCCGCTCATGCTGGCGCTCGGGGTAAGCCTCGAGGACGCCGCCGCCGGTCCGCTCGCCCGCAGCGGCTCCTTCAGCGGCGGGCGCGACATCGGCGTGGTCTTCAACCTTCCCGGCCGCGGCGCGCCCACCGTGCTGCCGGCGTGCGGGGGCGTCGGGGCACAGTACACGCCGGCGGCCGGCTGGGCGCAGGCCATCTGCTATCACCACGCCACGCTCGGGGACGCAGCTTACGCGCGCAGTATCGCGGTGGTGCTGGGCGGGGACGCATCCACCGCCACCAACGGCTTCTGGTCGGCTCTCAACATCGCCACCACCCTGAAGCTCCCGATGCTGTTCTACATCGAGGACAACGCCTTCGGCATTTCCGTGCCGTCCGGGCTGCAGACACCGGGCGGAAACATCGCGGCCAACCTGCGCGCCTTTGCCGGGCTTGTGATCCTCGAGGGCGACGGCAGCGACCCGCGCGCGGCCGCGGACCTGACGCGGCGCGCGGTGGCGCAGGTGCGCGAAGAACGCGCGCCGCTCCTGCTGCGTCTGACCGTGCCGCGCCTGTCGGGTCATTCCGGGCAGGACACACAGGCCTACAAGTCGGCGGAAACGCTCCGCGAAGAGCGCGGCCGGGATCCGCTCTGGCACCTGCACGGGTTCCTCGTGCCCGACGTCATGCCCGAGGCGGAGTGGACCGGACTTGAGAAGGGGGCGCGTCGCGAGGTCGAGGAGGCGGTGGCGAGGGCGCTCGCGCGTCGCTTGCCCGACCCGCGGGAGCTGACCCGCCACGTGTTTGCGCGGTCCGCGGACGGGACCTGCGAGCTGCAGCAACAGGGGGGACTCGCGCCCGAGGGACACGTGTTTCCCCGCTCGAGTGCTGCTGCGCAGCCCGAAGCCACCCGCATTAACATGCTGACCGCCATCCGCCGCACCCTCGATGCAGAACTGGCCAGCAATGCGCGCATGGTAGTGTTCGGCGAGGACGTCGGACCCAAGGGCGGCGTGCACGGCGCGACTCTCGGGCTGCAGGAGAAGTACGGCGCGGCGCGCGTGTTCGACACCAGCCTGTCGGAGGAAGGGATCATCGGGCGCGCGGTCGGCATGACGCTCGCCGGACTGCTGCCGGTCGCCGAAATCCAGTTTCGCAAGTACGCCGATACGGCGGCCGAGCAATTGAACGACTGCGGGACGCTGCGCTGGCGTACCGGCAACCGCTTTGCCGCGCCCATGGTGGTGCGCATGCCGGGCGGGTTCTTCAAGTGCGGCGATCCCTGGCACAGCCAGACGAACGAAGTCGCGTGGGTGCACGGCATCGGCTGGCAGGTCGCGGTGCCGTCCAACGCCGAGGACGCGGTGGGCCTGCTGCGCTCGGCGTTGCGCGGCAACGATCCGGTCATTTTCTTCGAGCATCGCGCCATGCTCGATGGCGCCTGGGCGCGCCGCCCCTATCCGGGCAACGAATTCGTGGTGCCGTTCGGCGCGGCGCGAGTGGTGCGTCCCGGGACCGAGGTGACGGTCGTGACCTGGGGCGCGATGGTGGAGCGCTGCGAGCTGGCCGCCGCGGAGTCGCAGGTTGACGCCGAGGTGCTGGATCTGCGTACCCTGTCACCCTGGGACAGACGGGCGGTGCTCGCGTCCGCGGGAAAAACCCACCGGTGTCTCATCGTGCACGAAGACAACCTGACCGCGGGCTTTGGCGCCGAGATCGCGGCCACACTGGCGCAGGAGAGCTTCTTCAGCCTCGAGGCCCCGATTGAGCGTCTCACCATGCCCGACATCCCGAGCCCCCACAGCCCGGTGCTGCTGGAGGCGGCCCTCCCGGACGTCGCGCGGATCACGCGCGTCATTCAACAGCTCGCCAGCATGTGAGCCCATGAGCGAGGGGCTCGAAATCCGCGCTCCTGCGGAGCAGACCGAGGGCACCCGATCGCAGCTGCTGCGCTGGCTGAAACAGGTCGGCGAGCAGGTGGTGGAGAACGAGCCGCTGATCGAAATCGAGACCGACAAGGTCACGGTCGAAGTCGCCGCGCCCGGCTCCGGAGTGCTGCGCGAGATCCTGAAGCATGAGCAGGAGGAGATCGCGCCCGGCGAGTTGCTGGGGCGCATCGAGGCCGGCGCCCACACGGCGGCAGGCGCGGGAGTACGCGCCGGGCCACCCGGGGCGGCCTCCCGGGACGCCGGGATGTCCGCCGCCGGGGCTGGCGGCGATGCAGCGGCGCCGAGTCCGGCGGCTGGGGCGGCGGGCCGGCCGGTCGCTGCGCTGAGTCCCGCCGTGCGCAGGCTGTTGTCCGAGCACGGGCTTGCGGCCGAGGCTGTGACCGGGACCGGTCCGGGCGGTCGCATCAGCGTGGAGGACGTGCTGCAGGCGGCGGCAGGTCCGGCGGGGAGGACCGCGGCGCGGACAGTGCCACCGGCCCGGGCAGCGGCGCCGGCCGCAGGGGGCGACGCGGGTGCGCACGCCGCGGCCGCATACCCGGGCACCCGCAGTCATCGCGTCCCGCACACCGCGGTGCGCAAGCGCATTGCGGAACACATGGTGCAGAGCCTGCTGCACACCGCGCCGCACGTCACGACGGTGTTCGAGGCGAACCTAAGCGCGGTGCTGAAGGATCGTGCCCGCCAGCGCGCCGACTTCGCGCGCCGCGGCGTGCCGCTCACGCTCACCGCGTACTTCGTCAGCGGCGCGGTAGCCGCGATTCGCGCGGTGCCGGAGGCGAACAGCCGCTGGACCGATACGGCGCTCGAGATCTACGACGACATTCACATCGGAGTGGCGACCGCGGTGGAGGGCAGCGGGCTCCTCGTGCCGGTGCTGCACGATGCCGGCGCGCGCGATCTGTTCGACATCGCGCGCGGGCTCGACGAGCTGGTCACGCGCGCGCGCACCGGCAAGCTGTCGCCCGCCGAGGTGCGCGGCGGCACGTTCACCCTCTCCAACCACGGAGTCAGCGGCAGCCTGCTGGCGGCGCCGATCATCATCAACCAGCCGCAGGCAGCGATCCTGGGTGTAGGCAAGCTCGAGAAACGCGCCGTGGTGGTCGAGGAGGGCGACGAGGAGAAAGTCGTCGTGCAGCCACGCTGTTACGTCACGCTCACGCTCGATCATCGCGCGATGGACGGACACCAGGCGAACCGTTTCATGCAGGCCTTCGTCGCTCACCTGACGGGGCTGGCCTGAAGTCAGGGCAGGTCCGCGCCGGCACGGTCGCTCAGGTGGCACAACTCGCTGCGGAGCTTGAGCCGATCGAACGCGCCAGCGAGGACGAGCTGCGCGCGCTGCAGCTGCAACGCCTGCAATGGTCGGTGCGCCATTCTTTTGAGAACGTGCCGGCCTACCGGCGCAAGTGCCAGCTCGCCGGCACGCGTCCCGAGGACCTGAAGTCGCTCGCCGATCTTGCGCACTTTCCTTTCACGGTGAAAGACGATCTGCGCGCACATTATCCGTTCGGCATGTTTGCCGTGCCGCGCGAACAGGTGGTGCGCGTGCACGCCTCGAGCGGCACCACCGGCCGGCCGACGGTCGTGGGCTACACCCGGCGTGACATCCAGACCTGGGCCGCGCTCGTGGCCCGCTCGATCCGCGCCGCCGGCGGACGACCCGGGGACATCGTGCACGTGGCCTATGGCTACGGCCTGTTCACCGGGGGCCTCGGTGCGCACTACGGCGCCGAGCATCTGGGGTGCACGGTCGTGCCGATGTCCGGCGGGCAGACGCAAAAGCAGGTACAGCTCATTGTTGACTTCAAGCCCGACATCATCATGGTCACCCCGTCCTACATGCTGGCCATCGTCGAGGAGTTCGTGCGCCAGGGGCTCGATCCGGCGGCGAGCTCGCTGCGCACCGGGATCCTCGGGGCCGAGCCCTGGACGCAGGCGATGCGCACCGAGATCGAGACCCGCGCGGGGCTCGACGCGCTCGACATCTACGGCCTGTCGGAAGTGATGGGCCCGGGGGTGGCGAGCGAGTGCCTCGAGACCAAGGACGGAGCGGTGATCTGGGAGGATCACTTCTACCCGGAGATCATCGATGCGGCGAGCGGCGCGGTGTTGCCCGAGGGCTCGCACGGTGAGCTGGTGCTCACCTCGCTCACCAAGGAGGCGCTCCCGGTGATCCGCTACCGCACGCGCGATCTGAGCGCGCTTCTGCCGCCCACCGCGCGGTCCATGCGCCGCATGGCGCGCATCACCGGCCGCTCCGATGACATGCTGATCATCCGCGGCGTGAATGTGTTCCCGAGCCAGATCGAGGAACTGCTGCTGCAACTGCCGGGCCTCGCGCCCCACTACCAGCTCGAGGTGACGCGCGAGGCGCGCCTCGATCGGCTGGCGGTGAGAGTGGAATGCCTGGCAGGCGTCACCCCGGAGCTGCGTGCGGGGCTGCAGCGCGAGCTGCAGCACAGCATCAAGTCGACGGTCGGCATTTCCACCCAGGTGCTGGTGGGCGATCCGGGCTCGATCGAGCGTTCGGCCGGCAAGGCGCGGCGGGTGATCGACCGGCGCCGCGAACCCTGATTGTTGTTGGGAACGGCTCTGTCGGAGGCCGGCGACAGGTTGTGTCAGCTGCCCGGAGGCGTTAGTAGTTAGGTGATTGTGCGCCCCCGGGGAGCGGGTCCGGAGCGGCAGTCAGGTCAGAGCTTCAAGGGAGCTGCCGGTATGACCACGCTTCATGCCCCACACCGCGGGTGGAACGCGATGACTAGCTCTTCACTCCGACTGTTCACCGTTGCGGCCGTCGCCAGCGCACTGATCGTGAGTGCCTGCAGCGGGGGTGCCGGAGGCATGGGCGGTGGCATGCCCCAACCAGGCACGAACGGCGGCGTGGCCATGGTGACCCTGACGGACCTGCCGGGGGATTTCCTCAGCTACGCGGTCAACGTGGTCTCGCTGAAGCTCACGCGGGCCGACGGTACCGTAGTGGAAACCGTACCGGCCACGGCACGGGTCGACTTCGCGCAACTCGTGAATCTCTCCGAGGTCGTCAGCGCCCAGCAAGTCCCGGCCGGGGCCTACACGGGCGTGTCCCTGACGCTCGACTACAACGGCGCCACCATCATCGTCGACAACGGCGCCGGGGGCCTCGCCGTGCCCGCCGGCAACCTCGTCAATAGCAGCACCGGGATGCCCCTGGTCCCGCCCAACAGCCAGGTCACCCTCACCGTGCAGCTGCCTTCCGGCAGGCCGCTCGTCATTACCCGGGGCACGGTCGCGCACCTCGCGCTCGATTTCAATCTCAGCGCCTCCAACAGCGTCGCTCCCGCGACCATCGACGCCTCGACAGCGGCGAGCGCAGTCACCGTGACGGTCAGCGCGATGCTGTCGGCCAGCCTCATGCCGGACGTGACCAAGCAGATCCGGGTGCGCGGGCCGCTGGTGAGCGTGACCAACACATCCACCGAGACGTCGTACACCGTCATGGTGCGGCCGTTCTTCACCGCGGACGCAGACGAGGGGCAGGCGGTGGTCCACACCACGCCCACTACCACTTTCACCCTGAACGGCACCTCGTTCACCGGCAATGCGGGCCTGAGCGCACTCGCGGCACTGGGGCCGGGGACCCTCACCGCCGCCACCGGCAGCTTCGACACGCAGACCGAAACCTTCACCGCCACCGTGGTGCTCGCGGGCACCAGCGTACCGGGGGCCGGTCTCGACGGCGTCGAGGGAACGGTCATCGCCCGCAGCGGCAACATTTTCACGCTCAGCAATGGTTTCCTCGAGCCACGCGCCGGAGGGTCGATGGGCAGTGGCGCGGGTGAGGCTGAGATGTTCAGCCGCCAGCTGAGCGTCACCGTCGCCGCCACCACCACCGTGACCGAGAGCGGGCAGTCCGGCACATTCAGTCCGCAGGACATCTCGGTCGGCCAGCATCTGCAGGTGTTTGGCACGTTCGGCATGGACAGCGGCGGCAACCGTACGCTCGATGCGAGCATGGGCAGCGCGCAGCTGATGTTGACGCCCGTCTTGGGCCGATTCGGCTCGAGCGCCGCCGGGGTCGTGACCGCGAGTCTGCTGGCCCTCGATGGCCGGCAGCCGTCGCTGTTCAACTTCGCCGGTACCGGCACCCGCAGCGTCAACGACGCGACGGCCAGCGCCTACACCGTGAATGTTCCGGCAGCGCTGCCGGTGCCGACCCTGACGGCCGGCTCCCCGATCCTGTTCTTCGGTTTCGTGACCCCGTTCGGTTCGGCGCCGCCGGACTTCTCCGCGGTGAGCCTGGTCAACTTCGCGACCCTGAACGCGGAGCTGCGGCTCGAGTGGGAGCCTCCCGGGGTAACCGCACCGTTCGTTGCGCCGCTCAGCGCCACCAGCGTCGTGATCACCCAGACGATGCTGCAGAGCGCGTCGGAGCGTGAGATCCGGCTCGGCTTCGAGGAGCTCGATCCGGCGAGCGTGAGCAGCGGCCTCAGTTTCGTGGCGAATCCTGCCGCGCCGTTCACGGCCTTTGCGATCGGGCACCGGATGAGCTGGAGGATCGAAGCGTTCAGCACCTTCGGGGATCTCATCACGGCGCTGACCGCCGAGCTGAACGGCACCACGGCGCTGCTCAAGGTGGACGCCGAGGGGCCGTACAACCAGAGCACCGGAGTGCTGTCGGTGAATCGCATGGGGGTCGAGCTCAGCGACTGAGGGTCGACCCGATCCCGCCGAAGCGCGCGCGCAGCGCGGCACCGGCCGGGGGCAGCGCGCGCTGCAGGCGGTGGGCAGTGCCGGACAGGTAGGTCTCGGCGGGGGCAAATACCTGCGCGTACAGGCGGCGGCAGACCTCATAGGCGGCCGCACCCACCCAGTTCGGCGGCAACAGCGCCGGCGGCAGCAGCGGATCCTGCAGGTGGATCTTGCGATATTCGTGGATCAACAGGGTGCGGACGATGAAGGCCGTCTCGGCCGGCATCGTCGCGGGTGAACCCAAGGCGGATTCCACCGCCGCGAAGCCCGCCACGAAGCGCCGATAGCGGCGCGCCAGCTCCTTGAGATCCCAGCCGCCGGCCGCGAGGCGGCGGTCGAGCTTAAGATCGAAGCTGCGGCTGTGCTGCAGCAAGGCATCCCCGGCGCCGTCCAGGTTTCGCAGCCACGCCCGGGCCTCGGCCAGAGTGCAGGCCGGGTGAGCGAACAGCGTCGGGGTGAGCTGCCCGAAGCCGAGCCATCTGAGCCCGGCGCGCAGTCGCGCGTGGCGGCGGCGCGGCGGCAGGATGAGCAGCGTCCAGCGGCCGCTCCACACGCGCGGGTTCTCGCCGTAGATCCGGCGGGTGGCCTCCTCGAAGCGTTGCGCCCCGGTGCGCGTCAGGCGGTATTCGCTGCGCCGCCCGGAGCGGCGCGCCGCGAGCCATCCGTCGCGCGCCAGCCGCGCGACCGAAGTGCGCACCAGGCGCTCGGTGAGGCCGAACGGCGCCGCCAGGCGGATCAGGCTCCCGAGCGTGACCGCCCCGCCGCGCGGGGCGATGGCGTCGCCGAACACCGTGATGAGCAGCGAGCCGGCGCGCAGCGGCCGCTGGGCGCGGAAATGCCGCAGCAGGCCCCGGACGGGGGCGGGGGCCGGCGTGCTCGCCGTGGCTCTCATGCGGCGAAATTGTGACACAAAATCGACGTTTGATGTGCTAGTCTTGTGTCACTTCGGCCCGACGCGGAGCGAGCCGACCGGGAGGCTTGCATGTACACCCAGGCGCTCGACAGCCACGGCCGGGAGCCGGTTCCCGCCGCGAGCGGCGGCTCGGAGGTGCAGGCGGCGCGCTTCCAGGCACGCGTGGATGCGGACGAGAAGATCGAGCCCAAGGACTGGATGCCGGACGCCTACCGCCAGACCCTCATCCGGCAGATTTCCCAGCACGCCCACTCGGAGATCGTCGGCATGCTGCCCGAGGGCAACTGGATCTCGCGCGCGCCGACGCTCAGGCGCAAGGCGGTGCTGATCGCCAAGGTGCAGGACGAGGGCGGCCACGGCATGTACCTGTACAGCGCGGCGGAGACGCTCGGGGTGTCGCGCGCGCAGCTCATCGAGCAGCTGCTGTCGGGCGCCGCGAAGTACTCCAGTATTTTCAACTACCCGACGCTCACCTGGGCGGACGTGGGGGCGATCGGCTGGCTGGTGGATGGAGCGGCCATCATGAACCAGATTCCGCTCTGCCGCTGCTCGTACGGGCCGTACGCGCGCGCCATGGTGCGCATCTGCAAGGAGGAGAGCTTTCACCAGCGCCAGGGCTTCGAGATCATGCTCACCCTCGCGCAGGGCAGCGCCGCGCAACGCGCCATGGCGCAGGACGCGCTGCAGCGCTGGTGGTGGCCGTCGATCATGATGTTCGGCCCGAGCGACTCGGACTCCAAGCACACCGCGCAATCGATGCGCTGGAAGATCAAGCGCTTCAGCAACGACGAGCTGCGCCAGAAGTTCATCGACATCACGGTGCCGCAAGCGCAGTTCCTCGGGCTTACGATCCCGGACCGGCAGCTGCGCTGGGACGAGGCCACGCAGCACTTTGCTGTCGGCCCCATCGACTGGGACGAGTTCAACGCCGTTCTCAAAGGCCACGGGCCGTGCAACCGCGAGCGGCTGCAGGCGCGGCGCGAGGCTCACGAGGCGGGTGCCTGGGTACGCGAGGCCGCGGCGGCGCACGCCGCGAAGCAGGCGGCGCGCGCCGCAGGCGGGGAGTGAGCAGCATGAGTGAGCCGACCGAATCGCAGGCGCAGGCGCAGGCCGACTGGCCGCTGTTTGAAGTGTTCATCCGCTCGCGCTCGGGGCTCGAGCACAAGCACGTCGGCAGCCTGCACGCGGCGGATGCGCGCATGGCGATCGAGCACGCCCGCGACGTGTATACGCGGCGCCAGGAAGGGGTGAGCATCTGGGTGATCCGCTCGGCGCAGATCGTCGCCTCCGACCCGGAGGAAGCGGATGCACTGTTCGAGCCGGCGCGCGACAAGGTGTACCGGCACCCGACGTTCTATGCGATTCCGGAGGAGGTGAAGAACCTGTGAAGGCGCGGGCGGCGCAACGCGATCGGGGCCTGAATGAGGCGCTGTTTCGCTATGCCCTGAGGCTCGGGGATACGAGCCTGGTGCTGGGCCAACGGCTCGGCGAGTGGCTCGGCCACGCACCCGCGCTCGAGGAGGACCTGGGGCTCGCTAACCTGTCGCTGGATCTGATCGGACAGGCGCGCCTGCTGCTCACCTACGCCGGAGAGATCGAGGGCCGCGGGCGCGATGAGGATGCGCTGGCGTTCCTGCGTGATGCGCCCGAGTTCGCCAACCTCGCGCTCGCCGAGCAGCCGAACGTGGATTTCGCCCAAACCATCGTGCGCCAGTGGCTGATCGATGCGTGGCAGCTCGAGATCTACCAGGGCTTGCTCGAGTCCGCCGACAACCGCCTGGCGGCCATTGCGGCCAAGGCGCTCAAGGAGACGCGCTATCACCATCGCTTCAGCAGCGGCTGGCTGGCGCGGCTCGGGGACGGCACCGCGGAGAGCCGCGCCCGGGCACAGCGCTCGCTCGAGTCCCTGTGGCGCTTCACGGAGGAATTGTTCGCCGCCGACGAGATCGATGAGCGCCTGGCGGCGGCGGGCATTGCGCCGCCGCTCGCCGCGCAGGCGCCGCGCTGGTCGGCGCGGCTGGAGGAGGATCTCGCCGCCGCGACACTGGTGCGGCCCGCCCCCGAGCCCCATCCATGGCAGGGCAAGCGCGGCGTCCACACCGAGCACCTGGGCCACCTGCTTGGGGAGATGCAGCACCTGCAGCGCAGCTACCCGGGTGCGCGCTGGTGAGCGAAGAACTTGCAATGGCCGCGGCGCGCAGCGCGCGCTCGCCAGCCGAAGCCCAGGTGTGGAGCGTGCTGGGCGCCGTCCCCGATCCGGAAATCCCGGTGCTCAGCATCGTCGAGTTAGGCGTCGTGCGCTACGTGCGCCGGGGTGCCGGCGGCCGGATGCGCGTCGGCCTGACACCTACCTACTCGGGATGCCCGGCGACGCAAGCGATCCGCCAGGCGGCCCGCGCGGCGCTCGATGCGGCGGGTTTTGCGGACGCCTCACTCGAGGAAGTGCTCGCGCCCCCGTGGACGAGCGACTGGGTATCGCCTGAAGGACGGCGCAAGCTCGCTGCCTACGGCATCGCCCCCCCGCCGGCCACGGTGTCAGATCCTCGCCGCCTGCGGCAGGCGCCGGCGGTGAGCTGCCCCCGGTGCGGCAGCCTTGCCACCGAGCGCATCAGCGAATTCGGCTCCACACCCTGCAAGGCGCACTACCGCTGCACGGCGTGCCGCGAGCCCTTCGATTCCTTCAAGTGCATCTAGCCATGTTGAGGTTTCACTCACTGCAGGTCGCGCAAGTCTCCCCGGACGCCGAAGACGCCGTGGCGATCGCCTTCGAGGTGCCCGCGGCGCTGCGCGACGAGTATCGGGGCAGCGCCGGGCAGCACGTCGTGGTGCGCGCGCAGCTCGCGGGCGAGGAAGTCCGCCGCACCTATTCGCTGGTGAATGCGCCCGGGGAATGGCCGCTGCGGATCGTGCCGCGGGTGCATGCCCTCGGGAAGATGTCGCGCTATCTCATGGAGCAGCTGCACGCCGGGGACTGCCTTGAGGTTCTGCCGCCCAACGGCAGCTTTACCCCGCGCCCGACCGCAGATCGCGCCGGCAGCTACGTCGCGTTCGCCGCCGGTTGCGGCATCACGCCGGTGCTGTCGGTGGTCCGCGCGCTGCTCGCCCGGCCGGGCAACCGGGTGATCCTGTTCTACGGCAACAGCGGCAGCGCCCGCGCGATGTGTCTGGAGGATCTGCTGGCACTGAAGAACCGACACCTCGAGCGACTGTCGCTGCACTTCGTCATGAGCCGCGAACCGCAGGAAGTGGAGCTGTACAACGGCCGGATCGACGCCGCGCGCGTGCGGCGCTTCGGCGCGGCGCTGTTTCTCCCCCAGCAGGTAGCGGAGTACTTCGTGTGCGGGCCGGGCGACATGATCGAGCAGGTCGGCTCGACGCTGCGCGAGCTGGGCGTTGCGGCGGCGCGCATCCATGCCGAGCATTTCACCGTGGCGACCACGGGCGAGGCGGCGCGCGTTCCGGAGCAGCACGGCCCGCTCACGGCGCCGGGCACGCCGCCCGGCGCCGTCCCGAGCGCGGGGGCGGCACAAGTCACGATCCTGATGGACGGAAGGCGCCGCTGCTTTGCCATGAAAATGGATGACGAGACGGTCCTGGACGCCGCGGCGCGCGCCGGCGTGGAATTGCCGTTCTCGTGTCGCGCCGGCGTCTGCTCGACGTGCCGCACCAAGGTCGTGCGCGGCGCGGTGCAGATGGCGCAGAACTACGCGCTGGAGGACTGGGAGCTCGAACAGGGCTACGTGCTGGCGTGCCAATCGCGCGTCACGACCGTGGCGCTTGAGCTCGATTACGACGAGAAGTGACCGGGCGTCGAGGCGGGATCGGCACGGGCATCGCGGAGATCCACGTGAGCTACCAGAACATTGTCTTCGAGATCGCGGGCGGCGTGGCACGTCTCACGCTCAACCGGCCCGAGCGCCTGAACAGCTTCAACACCGAGATGCACGCCGAGGTGCGCGCGGCACTCGCGAGCCTGGCGGCTTGCGCGGCGCGCGTGCTGGTGATCACCGGCGCCGGGCGGGGATTCTGCGCCGGGCAGGACCTGGGCGATCGAGGGGTGGCCCCGGGGGCCGCGCCTGCGGACCTCGGCGAGTCGATCGAGAGAAACTACAAGCCGCTGGTGCTGGGGCTGCGCGCGCTGCCGATGCCGGTCATCGCCGCGGTGAACGGCGTGGCGGCAGGCGCGGGGGCCAATATAGCGCTCGCCTGCGACTTGGTTGTCGCGGCGCGCTCGGCGAGCTTCGTGCAGGCCTTCTCAAGGCTCGGGCTGGTGCCCGATTCGGGCGGGACGTGGTTTCTGCCACGACTCATCGGCACCGCACGTGCACTCGGTCTGACGCTGCTCGGGGACAAGCTGTCGGCCGAGCAGGCGGCCTCCTGGGGGCTCATCTGGCGCTGCGTCGAGGACGGCGAGCTTGAAGGTGTGGTGGGCGGGCTGGCGCACGCTCTGGCCGCGGCCCCGACCCGCGGACTGGTGCGCACCCGGCAGGCGATCCATGACGGCTGGGGCCGCACGCTCGCAGAGCAGCTGGACATCGAGCGCGACTACCAGGCGGAGCTCGGGCGCACGGCGGACTACGCCGAAGGCGTTGCGGCGTTCGGCGAGAAGCGCACGCCGCAATTCAGCGGACGGTAGAGGGTCGAGGCATATGAACGAGGCGAATGCCACACGGCAGGCGCGGCGCCTGGCGGAAGCGTCTGCGCAGGCCCTTTTTGAGCGTGACCGGGCATCCCAGGCTCTCGGCATGCGCCTCGCCGCGGTGCGCCCCGGATGGGCGCGCGTGGTGATGACGGTGCGCCCCGACATGGTGAACGGTCACCAGATCTGCCACGGCGGCATCGTGTTCACGCTGGCCGACAGCGCCTTCGCCTTTGCCTGCAACTCCTACAACGAGAGCACGGTGGCGGCCGGCGCGTCGATCGACTTCCTCAGCGGGGCGCGTGAGGGCGATGAGCTGACCGCGGAAGCCGCCGAGC